>PALU01000046.1 GCA_002706585.1 Rickettsiales bacterium | reverse complement strand
AAATAATGTTGGTAGTGAAAAAATTCATTAAATAAGTTTGATTATCTGGCTCTACAGCTGGTATATCAAATATGTAATCATGCTTTTTCAAGAAATCCGAACAATATTTTATTGTAGTTTTGTCATCTAAAATTTCTTTAAATTTTTTTTCTTTATTAAAATCATTTACATAGCGAGATAGATCATCACAGTTAAACGGAGTTGCACGAGTTGGTTGATATTTAATAAATTTATTTAAAATAACAAAATTTAAAACAACAAAAATGAATAAACTAAATACTAATAAAATTTCTATTCTTTTGAAACCAAACGAAGAAAACATAAAACGACCAAACTTGATAAGACAATTTATAATCTTTTAATTCAAAAAATCTATGAATTATTGTCTCAAAAATACTAAAATTTAACTTTTTCAATCTTTCGTCTTTTTTTGCAATATTTAAGTTGTGAATGATTTCTGATTTAAAGTTTTCAAATAAAATTTTTTCTAATGGAATTGAAAATCCCTTTTTTGGTTTTGACAAAATATTTTTTGGGATTTTGTTTTTTAATATCCTTTTTAGTAGTATTTTACGATTTAAAATTCCAATATTATCTTTAGTTTGAAAATTTTTAACATAATCAAATATATTTTTATCTAATAATGGAGAACGTGCCTCTACACTGTAATGCATTGAAGATCTATCAACTTTCGTCAAAATATCATTTACTAAATAATTATCTATGTCATAATTTCTTAAATCGAAAACACAATTTAAATCAATATTATTGTCAATTATATTTTCACTTGATGTATTTATAAAATCTGTATGAAATGAAAGTTTTAAAAAATCATGATAAATATTATTTTTTTTAAAAAATATATTAAAAAATTTTTCAGACTTATTATATGAAATATTTAATTTTTTAAGAAATTTCTTTCCAAAAGATGTGGAATGAAGTGTATAAAAAAGTTTCTGAAATATTATTTTTGAAGAATTGTTAATTAAAATATTTTTTTTAAAAAATTTTTCCCATATTAAATACCATTGATATCTATTATAACCATAAAATATCTCATCTCCACCATCTCCAGTTAAACATACCTTTGCATGTTTAGAAATATTATCAAAAATTAACATGGATGGAATTTGTGAAGAGTCAGCAAAAGGTTCATCAAATGCTTGTGGAATTTCATCTATGATTTTTTTAAGATCAATATTCTTTAAATAAATTGTCTCATTTTTAAGCCCAAGATGTTTAGCGATTTGCTTGCTATCTTTACTTTCATCATAGATTTTATCTTCAAAACCAACTGTAAAAGTTTGAACATGTTTATTTTTCTTTGATGCAAAATACGTCACTAGAGAGCTATCAATCCCACTTGATAATAAAATACATGATGAAACGTCACTAATAAGCCTTTTTTCAACACTCTCATAAATTATTTCTTCTAATTTATTTAAATTAGACGTTTTTTTTTGATTCGACTCATTATCTATATTCAGATGTATCTTCGAAAGATTAATTTTCCAATTATTTAAATTTAATTCTACTAATGTATTTTTAGATACCTTATAAATATTCTCATAAACTGAAAAGCCATCAGGAAAAAAACCATAATTAAAATAATATTGTAAATTTTTAAAATTAATTTTTTTTTCTATATTTTTATTTTCTGTGATTGGAGATAAAGTTGAGGAGAAAAAAAAATTTTCATTGTCATAATGATAATAAATTGGCTTTTTTCCAAAATAATCTCTTGCTAGAAAAAATTTATTATCTTGTTTATCGTAAATAGAAATCGCAAACATTCCATTTATATCTTTTAAGGTTTTGTTAACTCCGAATTTTGAGATATATTCAACAAGTACTTTTGTATCTGATTTCAATTGGATCTTATCAATCTTCTCTAATTTTTTTGACAGTTCTAAAAAATTATATATTTCACCATTAAATGATACAATGTATCGACCACTATTAGATATCATTGGTTGGCTTGCATTATTTGACAAATCTATAATAGAAAGTCTTAAATGACCTAAATAAATTTTTTTATTATCACTTAAAAAAGATCCTTTGTTGTCTGGACCTCTTTTTCTCATCAAGTTTGTTAATCTTGAAAATAACTCCAGATCAATTTCTTCAATAGGATTATTTTTTTTTAAATTGCCAATTATTCCACACATAAAGCTTTAATAATATTATCGTATTTTTTTAGAGTATTTTTAATTTTAGAAAACTTTATTGCTTTTTGAAAAGCATATTTCGATTTAAGCGCAAGTTTTTTATCAAAATATAATTCATTAATTTTTTTTGAAATGTAATTTGGATTTCTATTTTTTAAAATTTTACCATTTTTATTATTAACAAGTCTTCGGATATCACCAATGCCATATGCAGCAACAGGTAATTTTAATGAAAAATATTCTAATATTGCATTTGGAAAACTCTCAGTTTTTGAAATACTTACACCTAGTGAAAAATTTGGATAAGAATGAATTTTTTTTATTTTTTTTATAAATGTTATTCTTTTATAAATTCCTAATTTTTTTGAAATATATTTTAAATCATTTCTTCTAAAATCTCTCTCTTCTCCCATTAAATATAATTTCCACGGAATTTTTTTAATTAAACTTAAAGATTCAATCAACAGTGAGTGGCCCTTGTATTTATAAAAGTTTGCAATACAAAGTATTTTAAATTTTTTATTTTTTATATTTATATTTTTTTTTTTAAAATTTTTTATTTTGATATAATTATCAATAACTAATACTTTGTTTTTTGAAACAAATTCTTTTTTAATTAATTCTTGTTTTGCTGAGTTTGAATTGCAAATAAAAAAACTAGTAAATCGGTGTAAAAAAATTTCATAAAATTTAAAAATCAGATTTTTTTGATAATAATTTAAACTTCTTCGCATTAAAATTGCTTTTATATTAGGAAAAAATATTAAAATTGTTCCGAAGAAAAAATATGATTTAGGTAAAATATAAAAAACCAATTTTGGCTTTAGAGATAATAGTTTCTTTATAAAAAAGAAAATGGAAAAGAGACTTAATAAATTATAAATTTTTATATTTTTATTAAATTTGTAATAGTTTTTATTTCCTGCAAGTGTAAAAATAAATATATTATAATTTGTGCTTAAAAAATTTGAAATATAGTTTAACTGTTTTTCTGCACCACCCTTTTGTAGGCTATTAATACAAAAAAAAATATTTATTTTATTTTTATTATTTTTTCCCATTTAAGAAATTTGTCTTTATTAAATGTTTCATATTTATAATCTTTTCTAGCGTTTCGATTAAAAATAACAAAATATTTTTTATTTTTTAAAAGATATTTAATCTTTCGATGCAAATCGAAATAATTATTATTTTTAAACAAAAGCCCATTTTTTTTATTTTTAATTATTTCATTTGGTCCATAACTACAATTTGAACTAATACAAGCTATTCCTGCAGAAAGAGCTTCTATTAAAGAATTTGGATAGCCCTCAAATTTTGAACTTAAAATATAAAGATCATAATTTTTATAAATTTTTAATATATTCTTGTTAATACCCATAAGTTTAATATTTTTTGATAAATTTTTATCTTTGATTTCATTTATTAATTTATTTTTTGCTGAACCAGTGCCATAAATATTACATTTGAATTTAATTTTATCTTTTTTTAATAAATTAAGAGCTTTAATTAAGATATCGTATCCCTTTTGACTTTCTAATCTACCCACAGATAAGATATTTAAAATTTTATTTGGTTTAGCTTTTTGTTTTATATGTTTAATATTTGAAATTATATTTGGTATTATTTTAATTTTATCTTTTTTAATAAATTTATAATTTTCTCTTATTTTATTTGTTTGTAAAACTAAAAAATCTGCTGATTTATAAAAAATTTTTTTTAATAAAAAAACTAATAACTTATTTTCTGTAAAATTTGGATTATTTCTATCAGAAATTATTCTTAATTTTATGTCGCTAAGAAATACAGATGATATAAGCACAGTTATATTTGTTGTTTCTAAAAATGATATTAGAACATCCGGTTTTTCTTTAATTAAATTTTTTCTTATTACATAAATTCTTCTCAATAAATTGAAAATTTTTATTAAAAAAAAATTTGTCTCTCGAAGTAAATCGAGACCTCTAATATTTATTTTTTTTGATGTACTATAAAAAGATTTGTTTGATTTTTGAAACGTCAATAATTTGACATCATTATTTTTTGCAAGATAATTCGCTAGCATACATGCATTTCTTTCTGCACCCCCCGCTAAAAGAGTGGAAATGAATATGCATATTTTCATATATTTTATTTAGAGATTGGTAGGGGCTATTATATTTATAAATAATAGAAATACCAAGTTATTACTTAATTTATTTATAATAACTCCTTCTCTATTTTACGACAATAGAGTTTGTGATAGATGTAATATATTATCAAGAATTAAAATCTAATATTAGAATTAAATATGAAAACAGTATTAATCCTTCAAGCAAGAATGAATTCATCTAGATTGCCCGGTAAGATATTAATGCCTTTATTAGGTAATATCCCTTTAATTGGAATTCTATTAAATAGACTTAAGAAAGCAAAAAAAGTTGATAAAATTATTGTTGCAACCTCTGATCAAAAAGAGGATGAGGTATTAATTAAATATTTAAAAAAACATAAATACAGTTTTTTTAGGGGTAGTGAGAAAGATACCCTTGAAAGGTTTTACAGAGCTTCTAAAAAATTTAAAGCACATGTAATAATAAGAATAACATCTGACTGTCCACTTTCAGATCCAAAATTAATTGATAAATTTATAACTAAATTTTTTGAGAAAAAACCAGATTATTTAGCAAATACATTTAATGTAAATACTAATAAAAAACTAAAAAATTTTTGGAATGCTTATCCTGACGGTTTTGATGTTGAAATATTTAACTTCAAGTTACTAGAAAGTGTTTACTTAAAACATAAAAAAATTGATAGGAAAGAAGGAGCTGTAGTAGGATATTTTTTAAGAAAAAATTTAAAATTTAGAAAAAAAGTAAATATCTTAAATGAAAAACTTCCCTATTTGATAAAAAACAAAATCAAATTATCTGTGGACACGCGCAAAGATTTTAGAATTGTTAAATCTATATTTGATCATTTTTATCCTAAAATTGATTTTACGTTTACAGAGGTCATCGATTATTTAAAGATGAAAGTTAAAATAAAAAAAAATGATAAAGGTCTAAAACTATGGGATAAAGCAAATAAATTAATTTTAGGTGGAAATATGATCTTATCAAAAAATCCAAATTTATTTCTTCCCAATAAATGGCCAACATATTATTCAAAATCTAAAGGTTACAACGTCTGGGATCTAAATGGAAAAAAATATATTGATATTTCTTTAATGGGAGTAGGAACAAATATATTGGGGTATAGTAATTCAGAAGTCGACTCGGTAGTTAGAAAAACAATTAGAAAGGGAAATCTAACAAGTCTAAATTGTCCAGAAGAGGTGGAATTAGCAGAGAGACTTGTTTCAATTCACCCTTGGTCAGAAAAAGTTAAATTAGCTAGGTCTGGAGGTGAAGCAAATGCTATCGCTATCAGAATAGCCAGAGCAAATACCAATAAACATAACGTGGCTTTTTGTGGGTATCATGGTTGGCATGATTGGTATTTATCATCTAATTTAAATAATTCAAAAAATTTAGATCAACATTTGATACCGGGGCTCAATCCAATAGGTGTAAATAAAGCTTTAAAAAAAACAAGTTTTTCATTCGAATATAATAATTTCAACCAATTGAAGAAAATAGTTAACGAGAATGACATTGGTATAATAAAAATGGAAGTTTGTAGAAGCACAGAACCAAATGAAATTTTTTTAAATAAAGTAAGAAAGTTTTCAAGTAAGAAAGGAATTATTTTAATATTTGATGAATGTACGTCTGGTTTCAGAGAAAATTTAGGTGGACTTCATCAAAAAATTAATATCATCCCAGAAATAGCAATTTTGGGCAAGGCTTTAGGAAATGGTTATGCCATAAACGCAGTGATAGGAAAAAAAAATATAATGGACGCTGCAAAAAAATCTTTCATTAGTAGCACATTCTGGTCCGAGAGGATTGGTCCAACTGCAGCAATCAAAACTCTTGAGATAATGGAAAAAAATAAAAGTTGGAAAACAATTACTAATCTAGGAAAATATTTGATTAAAATTTGGGAAAAATTATCTAAGAGACATAAATTGAGTATTGAAATTAATGGATTACCATCATTAGCAAAGTTCAAATTTAAAAACTCAAATAATCAAAAATATAAAACATACATTACACAAAGAATGCTTGAAAAAGGTTATCTAGCTTCAAATGGGGTTTATATGAGTACATCTCATAATTTGAAAATGTTAAAAAAATATGAAGAGATTTTAGATGAAATTTTTTTTGAAATTTCCTTATGTGAAAAAGGAGATCTCAATATTGATTATTTATTAAATTATCCTGTTTCGACTCTGCCTTTTGGAAGAGTAAATTAAATAAATTATTTTTTAACTGTGTTTCGAATTCTATTAAAATCAGTTGGAGGAATATAATTATAATGTAATACTTTTTTAATTTCTTTTGAAAAGTTTGGAATTTTTTTTATTTTATAATATTCATAGTATGGTTTTACAAACCAAGGACTATACATATTAAAAATTGCCCATCTATCTAATTCAGATGCAAATCCAGCTTTGTGAGCCAAATTAGTATCTAAAATAATAATTGATCCTTTGTCTGCCTCTAAAAAACAATATTTTTTTGTTTTAAAATTTTTAGATATTTTTTTTTTCATTAAATGAGATTTAGGTAGATATAATGTGCAACCATTCTCTTTTTTCATATTATCTATGGCGGTAATTATAAAATATGAAATAGACGGGCTCAGTGCCATTCCACTAATATATCGATTATCTGTATGCCATTTATTACCACTTGCAGATTGTTTTTTGAATTTTTTGTTATTTAATGAAAATTTTACCTTGTTTCTTGCTGATGCGCTTGTTAATCCATAATTTTTTTCTATAATTTTAGTTAAGATTGAATTTATTCTTTTGTTAAATATCAATTCACCTAATTGTTTATCTTCTAAAAAATAATTATATAAAACTATAGTGTTTTTTTTTCCTATATAATTTTTTTTTTTTATTCTTTGTTCTAAAACTTTTTCTAACTTTTTTTTTATTAAATCACATTTTTTTAACGAATAAAATTTCTTGATTACTGAAAAACCATTTTTCTTCAAATCAGACTTTATTTTAAATATATTTTTCATTAAGTATTTTTATTCTTTAGATAATTTAAATATAAATATCATTAAAAGTAATTAATATTAAATTTATTTTCATTGCTTCAATTAATTTATTACTATAAATCAATAAAATTTTATGATTAAAAAGAATACTTCAATATGTGTTATTGGTCTTGGATATGTAGGGCTACCCCTCGCAAATGAATTATCAAAAAAATATACCACATACGGTTTTGACATTAATAAAAAAAGAATAAATAGTCTTAAAAAAGGTGTAGACTTAACAAATGAAATAAAGAACATTAATAAAAAATTATTTTTTACTTCAAATTTAAAAGATATAAAAAATTGTAATTTTTATATTATTTGCCTTCCAACACCGGTAAATATTAAAAAAAAACCTAACTTACAAATTTTAAATTCTGCATTAAAAAAAATTTCTAGTATAATTACAAAAAAAGATATCTTGGTTTTTGAAAGTACTTACTATCCAGGAGCAACAGAGGAACTGGTAAAGAATAATTTTAAAAAATCGTATAATGAACTTAATGTTGGTTATTCCCCTGAAAGAATAAATCCTGGAGATAAAAAAAATACTATTAACAAAATAACTAAAGTTATTTCAGCAAATAACTCTAAAACATTGCTTAAGATGTCTGAGGTTTATGGATCTATAAATAATAATAAAATTTATAAAGCCAAAAATATAAGGGTTGCGGAAGCAGCAAAATTAATTGAAAATGTCCAGCGAGATATCAATATTGGGCTAATTAACGAATTAACAAAAATATTTAATAAATTAAATGTTTCTATTCACGATGTTTTAAATGCATCTGAAACTAAATGGAATTTTCTTAAATTCAAACCTGGTTTAGTTGGTGGACATTGTATAGGTGTTGACCCTTATTATTTAAAATTTTTATGTGAAAGAATAAATTTTAAACCAAAAGTTTTTATGTCTGCTAGAGAAACTAATGAAGACATGTCTTTTTTTTACAAAAAAAAAATTACAAAATACATAAATAAAAATGACAAAGTTTTATTCTTAGGTGTATCATTTAAAGAGAACACAAATGATCTCAGAAATTCAAAAAACCTTGAGTTATTAAAAATGATTTCTAAAAATAAAAAAATATATTTTTACGATCCACATGTTAAAAAACTGGAAAAAACTCCTAAAAATGTGCTAAATTATAAAAAACAATTTTATGATACTATAATTTTCGTAGTTCCTCATAAAAAGTTATTTAAATTCATTAAAAATAATTTAAAGAGTATTCTTAAAACAAATGGAAATTTAATAGACTTAAACAAAAATTTAAAATTTATTGGAAAAAAAAATTTTAACTACATTAGCTTATAAAAATGAGAGAATTTTTTAAAAAAAATATTTTAATAACAGGTGGAACCGGTACATTTGGTAAAGCGTTTATACATTACCTAAATAATTTAAAATATAAACCAAGTAAAATTTGTATTTATGCGCGAGATGAACATAAATTTCACGACCTAGAAAATAGTAATTTGTTTAAAAAAAATGTTCGTCTTTTTATTGGTGATGTAAGAGATCAAAAAAGACTTGAACTTGCAACTAGCGGTATGGATATCGTGGTGCATGCTGCTGCTTTGAAACATGTGCCGTTTGCCGAATATAATCCTATGGAAACTATTTCGACTAATATTTTAGGTTCAAATAATTTAATAAATGCGTGCACAAAAAATAAAGTAAAAAAATGTATACTGGTATCAACTGACAAAGCTGTTAATCCAATAAATCTTTATGGATCAACAAAACTATGTGCTGAAAAAATATTTATTGCCTCAAATAATATAACAGCTGGAAAAACTAAATTTGCTGTTGTTCGTTATGGAAATGTTCTTGGGTCTAGAGGAAGTTTAATTGAAAAGTTGAAATCATCAAAAAAAAATAATCAAAAAAGTTTTAATTTAACTCATAAAGATATGACAAGATTTTGGATAACAATTGAAGAAGCAGTGAATTTTGTTGGTCAATCTATAAATAAAATGGAAGGAGGCGAAATTTTTATACCTAAAATGAAAAGTATGAAAATTATTAATTGTATAAAAGTATTTTTGCCTAAAGCTAAAATTAATAATATTGGTATTAGACCTGGAGAAAAAATACATGAAACATTGATACATCAAGAAACTAAAAATGTTTTTGATTGTGGTAAATATTATACAATTTTACCTGAATTTAAATTTTGGACACAAAAAAAATATAAGTTGCGTGGAAAAAAAACAAAAGATAAATTTGAATATTCTAGTAATACGAATAAATTCTGGATCAAAGATAATCAATTGGAGAGAACTGTTCTTTGAAAAAATATAACTACTCTAAGCAAAAAATAAATAGCTCAGATATAACTAATGTAAAAAAAACACTTCTGTTTCAAGATTTGAGCAGAGGTCCAGCTGTTAGACAATTTGAAAAAAATCTTAAAAAATATACTAAATCGAAATATGTAGTTGCTGTAAATAATGGAACTTCAGCTTTAATTGCAGCAATAAGATCTTTATCCTTAAAGAATAATAGCACAATTGCTGTACCGAATATAACTTTTGTAGCATCTGCGAGCAGTGTTCTATTAAGTGGTTACAAAGTAAAATTGGTTGACGTATCTGAAAAAAGTGGATTGATAGAACCAGAAACCTTAAAAAAAGTTTTAAAAAAAAATAAAATTAGTTGTTTAATAAATGTTCATTTAAACGGAAATATTGGAGATCTTAAATCTATAAGAAACATCTGTAATAAGTTCAAAGTAAAAATTATTGACGATGCATGCCATGCATTAGGCACTAAATTTAAAAAGGATAAAAAAAATTATAATATATGTGATAATTCATTTTGTGATATTTCGACACTATCATTTCATCCAACTAAACTAATAACTACAGGGGAAGGTGGTGCGGTTCTCACAAATAACAAAAAAATTTATGAAAAATTACTTAAAATTGTAAACCACGGTTATGAAAAATACAGATTAAAGAACAAAAATTTTTATCACAACTACTATAAAATTTATTATCCAGGTTATAATTTTAGAATTAGTGATATCAATTGTTCATTAGGCTTAAGTCAATTAGCTAATATAAAAAATAAAATTTTACATAGAAGAAAAATCGCTAAATATTATAATCTTTTATTTAAAGAAAATAAATTTGTAGATTACTTGCAAATTTCTAAAGATATAAAATGCTCTTATCATTTATATCCAATATTTTTAAAAAATTATTATAAAATAAATAAACTGAAATTAATGAATAATTTAAAAAAAAAAAATATTTTTACTCAAATACATTATTTACCATTAAATAAACAACCTTTTCTAAAAGAAAAAAATAAGTTTTTTCCAAAAAGCCAAGAATATTTCAATAAAGAAATAAGTATACCAATTCATGAACATATAGATTTAAAAGATGCTAAATATATTGCAAATACTATTATTAAAGAGATTGAAAAAATTTATAGAAATTAATCTATTCATTCTAAAATGAAAATCACCTCAATAAAAAAAAAAATTTCAGGAAGAAAAATAGGGCTGATTGGTTTTGGGTCTATTGGAAAGAGACATTTTAAAAACTTAAAAAAATTAAATTCTAAAATAACCATATATGATTCTAGGTTTAGTAAAATTAGTGATTTAAAATATATCTACGACAATTGTGAAGATGTATTTATTTGCTCTCCATTGATCACTCATGAAAATTATTTAAAAAAATTCATGAAATTAAAAAAAAATATTTTTATCGAAAAACCTTTTATTTTAAACACTAAGAAATTAAGTAAAAAAATTTTAGATTATAATAAAAGAAAAATAATTTATGTTGGATTTAATTTGAGATTTAGAGAAATAATAAAATTTATTAAAAAAAAATTAATAAACAAAACCCTTGGAAAAATTTATTGGGCAAATTTTATGATGAGTTCATACTTACCAAGTTGGAGAAAAAAATATAATTTTAGGAATAGCTATACAAATTCTAAATTTTATGGTGGTGTTCTTTTAGATAGTATACATGAGCTAGATTTAGCTGAATATTTTTTTGGTAGATCAAAATTAAAATCTTACTTTATCGAAAACTTAAACATACTTAAAATAAAATCTGATGAATATGCAAATATTATCTTGAAACATGAAAATAAAGTAATTTCAAATATTCAATTGGATTACATTAACAAAAATAAAAAAAGAACTATAAAAATATGTGGTTCAAAAAAATATCTCGAAGCTGATATAAGTAATGGTCTTTTACAAATTAAAGAAAAAAAAAATAATATAAAAAAATTTAAGCTAGATAATAATAAAGAATATATTGAAGAAATTATAGATTTTTACAGATTAATATTTGAAAAAAAGGAAAATCAAAATCTAACTAGTAATTTAAATATTCATTCTATAGTAAGTCATATAAAAAAAAATAGTTTTAAAAATTTATAAAAATTATGAAAAAAAATGCTCTTATAATTTGTTCACATCCTGATGATGAAGTTTTAGGTTGTGGTGGAACAATTGATAGTTTAAGCAAAAAATATAACTTTTTCTGTGTTCATTTAACTAAAGGAGAAGCAAAAAGGACCGAAAAAGACCTATCAAAAAAATTAATTGAAACAAAAAAAGCAAAAAAAATTTTAGGAATAAAAAAAATTTTTAATGCTGATTTTCCGGATAATGCATTAGATAGTATAAAATTAATCGAAATCATTCAATACATTGAAAATATAATTTCCAAAATAAAACCAGAATTAATTTTTACGCATTCCCCAAAAGATTTAAATATTGATCATAAAATTTGTAATCAAGCAACAATAACGGCTTGTCGACCAATAAAGAAAACTGGTTTTATCAAAAAAATTTTATGTTTTGAAATACTTTCAAGCAGCGAATGGAATTTTGTATCAGAAAATTTTAATCCAAATATATTCGTTAAAATTTCCAAAAAAAATCTCAAAAAGAAAATTGAAGCTATGAAAAGTTATTCTACTGAACTAAGAAAATTTCCTCATCCAAGATCTTTAAATAACATTAAAAATTTAGCAATGAATAGAGGTTCAACAATTTCAACGGAATATGCCGAAGCTTTCGAACTTGGTTTTGAAAGAATGTAATAATGGAATTTAGAACAACTAAAAAAGAATACTATTCTTTTTCACCTGATGACATACTAATTAAGAGGAAGAAAAGTGCCTATGACTTAATTGACAAAAAAAATTTTAAAAAAATTTTAAAATTATTATATAAAATATTAGGTCAAGTAGACACATATCTTTCTAAAGAGAAAATTTCTATTGGTTTAAAAAGGTCAATTATTAATGAGATATTTATTAATTCAAGTATCTTTTTCATGATCAAGATATATTCAAATAATAAAATTAAGAATAAAGTTACAAAAATACAAATGACCAAAACAAATAAATATGTTTTGGAATATTTAAAAAAAAATGTAACAAAAAATATTACTTTTAATTTCGTAAAGAAAAAAATTAAATACAGTAGACTTCAAATTTTAAAACAAATTAATTTTAATGAAATAAATTATTATTTGAAAAAAAAAGCTAATACTAAAACGCAAAAAAATAATTATACCAATATTATTTACAAAGAATGTCCTTTATTAATAAATGAAAAATTCAATAATTTGAGTGATACTTTATTTATAANAGATAAAATAAAACCAAAACAAATCAAATCTAAAATTAATAANAATAAAAATTTTTTTCAAAAAAAAAAAATCTTAAAAATATTTACCCCATTATTTAAAAATTATAATGACGGCGATATTATAAAAAAATTTATTGAGAATATTATTGATAATTCATTACAATCATATAATTATTTTTATTTATACTTTGATAGATTTTTAAAAAATTATAATTTTACAAGTAATTCAAAGTTTTTAACTTCACAACTTTCAAATACGCAGGATTTTGCTTTAATGGATGTTTTTAAAAAAAAATACTATTCAGACATTATTGTTTATCAGCATGGTCATGGTCAAGGATTAACTAAGTACCATGAGACTATTAAATTTTTAAAAGAATCAAGTTATAGTGATGAAAATATAGTTTTTTCGAAGAATGCAAAAGATTATGATAAATTAAACAATATTTATTCAAAAAGTAAAACAATTGTAGCTAAATATTATCAACCATATAATAAATTATTTTCACAATTAAATTATTTTCAAAAAAATTATGATTTAATTTATTTTTCACCCTTTCACATGAATGGGACAGACAGATCTTTATATAATTATTGTATCAATGATCTAGAAAAAATAAAAATTGAAAAAAGATTGATAGAAAAATCCCTATCAAAACAAAAAATGAAAATATTAATCAAGAAATATCCATATGATTATCAAAAGTATATAAATGAAAATTACATAAAAAATTTAACCCAGAAATATAATAATATTGACTATTATGATAAAACTCTAAAATATCCAGAATTCTTCAAAAAAAATCAAATTATTTTAACTATTGGTTGTGGAAGCACATTTGGTTATCTTGCAGCTTTCAAAAATCCAATAATTTTGATCAACTTAAAAGATCATTTTCCTCTTAATGAGAAAGTAAAAAAAAAATTAAAAAAAGCAATTTTTCTTTTAGAATATAATAAAAAAAATATATCTGATAAACT
>PALU01000045.1 GCA_002706585.1 Rickettsiales bacterium | reverse complement strand
TCTAAAAAATATTTGTAAAATTTGTATCAAAGAGGATTCAATTTCTGGTTTAGTTGTTTCTAATACCACAATCTCTAGAGACTCGCTTTATTCAAAACAAATAAGAAATTCGTGGAAAATTCTTGAAGAAGGGGGGCTTTCAGGACCACCTGTAAAAAATCTTTCAAATATCATCATTGAGAAAGTTTTTAAATTAACACAAGGTAAAATCTTAATTGTTGGTGTTGGAGGTATTTCCAATGGTAAAGATGCATACGAAAAAATTTCTATGGGATGTAACCTTGTTCAAATTTATACTTCATTAATCTATAGAGGACCCGCAGTTGTATCAAATATTCTGTCTGAATTAAGTTTACTAATAAAAAAGGATGGATACTCAAATGTTACACAACTAGTTGGAAAAAAAGTTAAAAATGTCTAAGCCTTCTGAACTATTAAATCTTTCTGAGGTTTCTAAATCTTATGATGTTTTCTTCATTGATTTGTGGGGAGTAGTTCATAATGGTGTAAAATTATTCAATGATATAATTGATGTTTTGCAAAATTTAAAAAAAGAAAAAAAGAAAATTTTTTTTTTAACTAATGCTCCGAGAAGAGCAGCTGTAATAAATGAGCAACTTAAAGACTTTGGACTAAGTGACGAATTATATGATTTTGTAGTTTCATCTGGTGAAATTACATGGCAAAAATTAAATAGTAACAAAAAAGAAGGTCAAAAAAACTGTTTTTTAATTGGACCAAAACGTGATTTTCATTTAATCGAAGGACTTGATCTAAAAGTTACTAATGACCCAAATTTGACTGATATCATTTTAAATACTGGCCCATGGGGAGATGATGACGTACTTGAAAATTATACATCAATTCTTGAAAATTTAGTAAAAAAAAATCCAATAATGATTTGTTCTAACCCTGATAAAACTGTTGTAAGAGGAGACAGATTTATGATTTGTGCTGGAACTTTAGCAGACTATTACGAAAAGATTGGAGGATCAGTGGAGTACTATGGAAAACCGTTTAAACAAATTTATGAATTTTGTTTTAAAATTATAGAGAAAAATAAAAAAGTTTTAGTAATTGGAGATTCTCTTGAAAACGACATAGCTGGAGCTAATAATCAGAATCTTGATTCAATTCTAATAACCTCTGGTATACACAGGCAAGTAAATAATGAATCGGGTATTGATATAAAAAAATTAGATGATTTAATGGAAAAAAAAAAAATTTTCCCAAAATATTTTATGAAAGTTTTATCATATTAGTAAGAGATAGATAGGAAATTTGTTTTGTCAAAAGATTATAAATTAGATGATTGGTTCGAGATTGCCAACAAAGAGTTAAAGGAAAAAGAATTAGAAGAACTTAACTGGGAAACTCCAGAAGGTATAAAAGTTAAGCCTCTGTATACAGAAAAAGATCTAGAGAAGATAAAACATAAAATCGGTATGCCTGGTCTTCCACCTTTTACAAGAGGACCCAGAGCTACAATGTACTCAAATAGACCCTGGACCATAAGACAGTATGCTGGGTTCTCAACTGCAGAAGAATCAAATAAATTTTATAAAGAGGGCCTAGAAAACGGTGTAACAGGTTTATCAGTTGCATTTGATTTAGCAACTCATAGAGGATATGATTCCGATCACCCTAGAGTAATTGCTGATGTTGGAAATGCAGGAGTAGCTATTGACTCAGTTGAAGATATGAACGCACTTTTTAAGGGTATACCACTTGAAAAGATGAGTGTTTCCATGACAATGAACGGTGCGGTTATACCTGTACTTGCGTGTTTTATTGCTTGTGGTGAAGAACAGGGATGTCCAAAAGAAAAATTAACTGGCACAATTCAAAATGATATCTTAAAGGAGTTTATGGTAAGGAATACTTTTATTTTTCCTCCTAATCCAAGTATGAGAATAGTAGCGGATATAATAGAATTTACTTCAAAAGAAATGCCAAAATTTAATTCTATTTCAATTAGCGGTTATCATATGCAAGAGGCTGGAGCAAATCAAGTTCAGGAGTTAGCCTATACCTTAGCAGATGGAAAAGAGTATGTTAAAGCAGCATTAGATAGGGGGCTAGAAATTGACAATTTTGCTCCTAGACTTTCTTTTTTTTGGTCGATAGGAATGAATTTTTTTATGGAAATTGCAAAAATGAGAGCAGCAAGATTTATGTGGTCTGAGATTGTAAAAAAATTTAATCCCAAAAATAACAAAAGTTTAGCATTAAGAACCCATTGTCAAACCTCTGGGGTATCACTAACTGAACAGGATGCTTATAATAACATTGTTAGAACTACGATTGAGGCTATGGCTGCAATATTAGGTGGAACGCAGTCTTTGCATACTAATAGTTTTGATGAGGCGCTAGCTTTACCTACTCCATTTTCAGCAAGAATAGCTAGAAATACACAACTTATACTTTCTGAAGAAACTGGGATAACTAAGGTGATTGATCCTTTGGCTGGTTCATATTATTTAGAAACATTAACTTCTGATATGATTGATGAAGCAACGAAATTAATTGATGAAATAGATGATGCGGGGGGTATGGTGAAAGCAATTGAGCAAGGAATACCAAAAATGCGTATTGAAGAAAGCTCAGCTAAAAGGCAAGCTAGAGTTGATTCAATGGATGACACAATAGTGGGAGTAAATAAATATAAAAATGAAGAAAAACAAAACATTAACATACTTTCGGTAGATAATGAAAAGGCAAGAATAGATCAAATTAATAAATTGAAAAGAATAAAAAGCTCTAGAAATATAAATAATGTTAATGATTATCTTAAAAAAATAGAGGAGGCAGCAAAATCTAAAAATATTAACCTTCTAGAGGTTTGTGTTGAAGCTGCAAAAAATAGATGCACAGTTGGAGAAATGACTACTGCTATGGAAAAAATTTTTGGAANACATTCATTATCTACAAAAACAATCTCAGGTGTTTATGGAAAGTCGATAAAATCAAAGGAACAGATTAGTTCAATTGATAATCATATTGAAAAATTTATTGAAAAAGAGGGTAGAAGACCAAGAATGTTAGTAGTAAAAATGGGNCAAGACGGTCATGATAGAGGTGCTAAATTAATTGCAACGGCATTTTCTGACTTAGGCTTTGATGTTGACGTTGGACCACTTTTTCAGACTCCTGAAGAGGCAGCACGACAAGCTATTGAAAATGATGTTCATTTAATTGGAGTTTCAACCTTAGCGGCTGGACATAAAACTCTGATTCCTCTTTTAATGAAAGCTTTGAAAAAAAATGAGGCGGATAATATTAAAGTTATCTGTGGAGGCGTAATACCACCAGACGANTATAAATTTCTTTTTGATTTAGGAGTGAGTAAAGTTTTTGGACCGGGTACAAATATTCCTCAAGCTGCAATTGAAATCATTGACATTCTGTAAAAAATTAACCATAATGGTTAATAATGAATTTAAGAGAATTTTTAAANCTTCAGAAAATTTCACAAAAGCAATTTGCCAAACATTTGGGAATATCACCTATTTCACTTACTAGATATGTTAACTCAAAACGTTTTCCTGAAAAAAAAATTTTAGAAAAAATTCATGAATTAACTGATGGGATTGTAACCGCAAATGACTTCTTATCAAATTCAAACGATAATAATTTATTAAGTAGAGATGATAAAACTAATATTAATGAATTACTTTCCAATATAAGAAATTGCTCGCGTGTTCATATAGCTAAATGTATAACTATGATTGAATCATCACTTGAAAAAGATAAAATTAAAACTGAATTTTTACTTCAAAAATTAAAGCCTAAGGATGATTCAATAAGGATAGGAATCACAGGGGTTCCAGGTGTTGGAAAATCAACTTTTATAGAGGCACTAGGGATAAAATTAATAGAAAGGGGACATAAGGTTGCAGTTTTGGCTGTAGATCCATCTTCAAAAAGAACTGGCGGATCAATTCTTGGTGATAAAACTAGGATGGAGAAATTATCGGTAAATCCTTCTGCATTTGTCAGGCCTTCTCCAAGCCAAGGACATTTGGGAGGTGTTGCAAAAAAAACTAGAGAATCAATTTTATGCTTAGAGGAAGCAGGTTTTGACATAATTTTTATCGAAACTATGGGTGTTGGACAAGCAGAAACAGCTGTCTACGATATGGTTGATATTTTTCTAGTTCTTCTATTACCATCAGGAGGAGACGAATTACAGGGAATAAAAAAAGGTATTATTGAATTAGCGGATCTCATTATTGTAAACAAAGCTGATTCAGATTTAAAAAAAACAGCAGAAATTACAGTCAGAGACTATAAGACAGCTCTTTCAATTATAGGAGATAAGAATAGAAATGAAAAAATTGAAGTATTGAAATGCTCATCGCTCTTTTCGGAAGGTGTGGATGATGTATGGGATTTCATACAAAAATTTATAAATTTTAGAATTTCAAATGATTTATTTTTTGAAAATAGAGATGATCAAAGATTGAGATGGCTTTGGGAAATAGTTAATTTAAAAGCCGATGAATTTATAAATAAGAATATCAAGAAAAAAAAAATCATTAAAAAAATTGAGGATGAAGTAAAAAACAGAGAAATAGGCTTAGTTAATGCTTCGAGACTAATTTTTGATTATTTTTCAAAAAAATAATTTGAAATAAATCAAAAATTAATTTACTAATACCTAATTATTTATTAAGGATAAAAAAATGGTAAAAAAATGTGAAATAACAAATAAGAAACCTTTAGTAGGTAATAATGTAAGTCACGCAGTAAATAAAACAAAAAGAAGATTCTTGCCAAATCTTCAAAATATTTCATTTTTCTCTGAGATTTTAAATAAGAAAATTAAACTTAAAGTTTCATCTAGAGCTATAAAAAGTGTAGAAAAAAAAGGTGGTATTGATTCTTTTATATTGGGTCTTAAAAACAGTAAACATACTCTAGAGACAAAAAAAATTAAAAAACTATTAAACTTAAAAAGTAATGCAAAAACTTAATTGCTATTACTTTTTAATAATTTAACTAAATTTTCAACTAATACTTCTCCTAACTTATTGACATCATCAATTGTAAATGCATTGCTGTAATATTTAGAAACATCATGTCCAATTCCTATTGCAAGTAATTCGATAGACTTTTTTTTCTCTAAATCATTTATAACTTTTTTTAAATGATCGTCTAAAATATTTGAGTTATTAGCAGAAAGGGTTGAATCATCAACCGGTGCCCCATCAGAAACAACTATTAAAATTTTTTTTTTCTCTATTCTTGTTTTTAATCTTTTACTAGCCCACAATAAAGCTTCTCCATCAATATTTTCTTTAAGAATTCCATCTTTAAGAACAAGAGCTAAATTATTTTTACACACTTTCCATGGNGAACTTGCATCTTTATAAATTATGTGTAGCAAATCATTAAGTCTACCTGGTTTATCTAATTTACCAGATTGTTCCCAAAAATTTTTAGACTTTCCACCTTTCCATTCTTTTGTTGTGAAGCCAAGAATTTCAACACTCACTCTGCACTTTTCTAGGATTCTTGCAATGATTTCACTTGTTTTTACAGCAGTAATGATTGGCTTTCCTCTCATTGACCCAGAATTGTCAATTAACAAACTAACAACTGTATTTTTTTCTGCTTTGTTATTTTGTATTTTAAAAATAGATGAATTTTCTGGTTTAGCAATAAAACTAGCGAATTTAGAATTATCAAAATATCCTTCATCTTCATCGAATTTCCAATAATTCTGATTTATCGAGTATAAAACTTTTTCAAGTTTTTTTGCCAGTTTATTAACTAATTCAATTTCATCTTTGAATTCTTCATCCAGTTTTTTTCTTAATTCATTAAGTTCAATAGTTGAAGATAGTTTTTTTGCATTAATTGAAAGATCAAACTTTTTAGTAAAAATTTTATAGTTTGATTTTTCAAATTTAATTTTATTAGATACGGTGCCTTCATTTGAATCGCTGTGTTTACTCAAATCTTTAATTTTTTTTTTAATTCTAATTTCATCTATACTTATTTTTTTATCTCTTGACTGATTTTTTTCCTCTTTTTTTANTTCACCAGTTTTTTCTAATTCTTCAGATTTTTGATCATATTGATTTATATCGTCTNGTTCTTTATTTTCAAAAGCTAGATCTTTTAAAATTTTTTTTAAACTTTTAAAAAAATCCTCTTGGTTTTCAATTTTTTTTATTAATTCACTTATNGATAGTTTTTTTACTTTTGTAAATTTTTTTGCAAAATTTTCAAAACTAGTGACTTTATTATTCTGGAAGTTTTGTAGAAAGAAATTGAACAAAAAGGAATTTAATTTTATCTTTTCTTTATCCTCACCTTGATCGAAAATCAGTTCAAGATTCTCAATAATGTCTTTTAAATTATTTTTACATCCTATGAATTTTTTTGATCCAATTACTATGGATCTGGCTGTATTAATTATTTTAAATTTTTCTTTTTCATCCGGATTGTTTGGTAGGTATTTTTTTAAGATCTTTTTATCTGTAAATCTTAGACTAAGTGATGCAAAATCGATATAACCTCTAGATATTACCGAAATATTCTCATGCTGATGATTAATAATCAGGGTATTTTCATTAAAATTATCCTTTAGACTTATACCAGATTGGCTGATGCTAATAATTTTATTTTTAGACAGTGCTCTGGCTGTCGCATCATTAATGAGAATATTTTGATCAAAATTTTCTGAATTTTGTTTGTTACTCTTCAANTATTTCTCTCCCAAAGCATCTTTGATAATGTTCATTGATTATCTTTTGGTCATTCTCATCACATTTATTGAAGAATGTCACTTTAAAGGCAAGATCTACATCATTAAATATTTCAATATTTTCAGCCCAAATTATGCATGTTCTTGGGGACATAAGTATTGAAATATCAGAATTCTTAAAAGAACTTCTAACAAGGTTTGCGAGTTCTACNATTTGAGGAATAATTTTTATAGTTTTTTTTGTTATCTTTGTCAGCTTATTTTTTATAATTTTTTCTTCAATTTCTGGTTTTAAGAAATTTAGGGTTGTAAAAATATTCCATCTATCTAATTGACCCTGATTTATATTCTGAGTTCCATGATATAATCCAGAAGTGTCACCTGAGCCTAATGTATTACAAGTTCCAAAAATTCTAAAAGAGGGATTTGGTACAATTACTTTATTTTGATCCAGTAAAGTTAACTTTCCTTCTGCTTCAAGAATTCTCTGAATAATAAACATAACCTCTGGCCTACCCGCATCATATTCATCAAAAACTAGTGCAACAGGATTTTGGATGGACCAAGGCAAAAGACCTTCTTTGAATGTTGTAATTTGCTTATTATCCTTTATCTTAATAGCGTCTTTTCCAAGAAGGTCAAATCTACTAATATGTCCATCAAGGTTTATTCTTACACAAGGCCAATTAAGTCTAGCAGCAACCTGTTCGATGTGAGAAGACTTCCCAGTACCATGAAGTCCTTGAATTAAAACCTTCTTATTATATTTAAATCCATTTAAAATACTAACTGTTGTTGTTTCATCAAAAATAAAACTTTTATCTATTTCAGGCACTAATTCTGACTTTGATTTAAAACATGGAACTATAAACTTCTTTTTTATATTAAATACTTTATCCGAATAACAGGTCCCATCTGGCTTATCAGTTTTTATATGATCATTGCTTAGAAGCATAATTTTCCTTTAAATATTTTGTCAAAATTTTATACGCTTTATTTATTTCTCTTATTTTAATTTCTTTACTAATTGAATTTTCATTAAGGTCTGGGTGATATTTTTTTACTAGCTCTTTATATTTTTTTTTTATTATATATTCTGTAATTTTTTCTTTAATACCCATAATAATCAATGCATTTCTTATTTCATAATTCTTAATAAAATTATCTTCTTTTTCATTTTTTTTATTCCTCTTTTTAAACTTCATTTTAGATTTATCAAAAAAATAGTCGAATTCAAATTTTATTTTAGAAGTTTTTCCTTTCGAGAAAGGCTGGGTGGGTCTACTTTCTAAAAAATCATTTTTTTGAAACTCATAAATTTCTGATTGCGATTTTCCTGCAAAATAATTCCATCTTTTGTTATATGCTTTTATATGTTCTAAACAAAAAGTATACTTTTTATCACTTCCAGGGGACTTAGGAGCAAAATATTCTCCAATTTTATCACATTGTTTATCATCACATTTTGGAAAATCTGAATTTTTATTCCAAATATCATTATGTCCATTTGACTTTTTTTTCATATTATATTCTATTATTAAATATATGAATGAATCAAAAATATACAAAAAACTTAATGATTATCTTTCTCCTAGTTTTTTAAAAGTTGTAAATGAATCCGAGAAACATAATAATCATAAAGGAAGCCCTGGAACTGGTAATTCTCATTTTTATATTGAAATTGAATCAAAAGAGTTAACTAAAATTTCAAGGTTAGAGGGTCAAAGAAAAATATTTAAAATTTTAGAAAAAGAAATGAAAGAAAGCATTCATGCTTTATCAATCAAGATAATATATTAGGTTCCGTAGCCAGTCCCAAACATAAATTCTTGATGTTTTTTTAAGGAGTCTTGGAGTAGTTCAGCATGAGCATCATATAGATCTCTCATTGAAAGGATTCCAATGATTTCTTTTTTATGTACTACTGGTAAATGCCTGTATCCTTTTGACTTCATAATTTTGATAGCATCAATCGTAGTTTTTTCAGGTTTGATGGTATCTGGGTTTTTAGTCATAATCTTATTTACTTTTGTTTTTTTTGGATCTAAATCTTTTGGTATTACCCTAAATGTCAAATCTCTTTCAGTGATAATTCCAATTAATGAACCATTTTTTATCTTTTCACAAACCAACAAAGCACCGCATTTATGCTTAAGCATTGTAACTGCTGCATCATAGGCTGTTGAATCACCATCTATAATGACTAACCTTTGATTGGTTAAAACATTATCTAATAGATCTTTAATAACCAAAGATAATTCCCCCCCAATTACATTATACTACTTTTTTTATAAAATTTTTAGCTTTTTTTTTTGTAATTTTTAAAGAAGTTATTTGGTTATTCTTTTTAGATAAAACTTCAAATTTAATATTATAAAAGGCAAATATTTGTCCAATTTTTGGAATAGTTCTACTTTCATAAATTATTAAACCTGCAATGGTTGAAGCTTCATTGGTCGGTAAATTCACATTTAAATCTTTATTTAAATCTCTAATACTTGTATTACCTTTAACTACAAACGTATTTGAATTGATTGACTTTACATCTGAAAATTTTGATGAAGGTTTTTTTACATCTAACTCGTCATCTATATCACCCACAATTTCTTCAATTATATCCTCTAAAGTAACAATTCCCAAAAACTCTCCATATTCATCTACTACTATAGAAAAGTGCTCTTTTCTTTTTTTAAATTCCATTAGCTGGTTATCAAGTTTAGTTGATTCAGGAATAAACCAGGGTTTTTGGCAATGAATTTTTATTTCAAATTTGTTAGAATTGTTATTTAACTGTAAATCTATTAATTTTCTTACATGAAAAACTCCAATTATATTCTCAGGGTTCTTCTCCCAAATTGGAATTCTTGAATGAGGTGAATCTTTCACTTTTTTTATTAATAAATCTAAACTTATATTTGAGGGCAAACTGAAAATTTCTTTTCTAGGTATCATAATAGAGCCTACAGTAATTTCATCTAGGTCTAGGATTGACTTCAACATATTTTTTTCTTCTTTTGCCGATTCGTTTTGTTGCCCATGAATATCAATAACACCCCTAAGCTCCTCCTCGCGTTCTTCATTAATTTCTTTATTTAGAGGTTTAGTAACACCTAAAACATTCAAAAAAATAGAAACGATTGAGTTTAGAGCCGATGTTAATGGATATAAAAGAATTATTAAAAGTCTGAATATAGGTGAAATTTTTAAAGCAATTTTGTCAGCTTTTGACAAAGCAATGGTTTTTGGCAATAACTCTCCAAAAATTAAGATCATTAATGTCATAATTAAAGTTGCGTAAATGATTCCTTCAGCGGGAGTAATTTCTATCAAAATTTTAGTCGCTAAAGCTGACGCTAAAACATTAACCAAATTATTTGCAAAGAGTATTGTGCATATTAATTTTTCTTTATCTCTAAATAATTTTTCAAAAATTATAGCATTTTTCTTACCTGATTTTGCTAATGTATGCATCCTAGGTTTTGAAGCTGAAGTTAATGATGTTTCAGAACCAGAAAAGAAAGCAGATAATAAAATTAAGAAAATTATACAGCCAATTAAAAAAGCTAAAGAAAATTCCATAGTATTCTATATAAGTCTAGTATTTAAGAAATCGGTCAGTATACTCTCATCTTCCAAAATATAACTGAAAGGAACACCAATATCTTTTAGTAAAATAAATTTCAATTTATTATTTTTTATCTTTTTATCAAATTTTAGATATTTAATAAAATTTTTAGTATCAATATTTAATTTATAATCTATCATTCTATATGAAATACTCAAATCTTCTAAATGATTAATTAATTTTTCCAGTACAATTTTTTTGCATAATTTTAGATATACAGAAAATTCTAACGCCATAACCATTCCAATAAATATTGCTTCACCGTGGTTGATCTTATCTGAATAACCTTGAGACGATTCAATAGCATGTCCAAAAGTGTGGCCTAAATTTAAGATTTCTCTAATTCCTTTTTCATTTTCATCTTGTGATACAATTTTAGCTTTAATATTACAGCTTTTGGAAATAGCATATAAGCAACTTTGTTCATCAAGATTTAATATTGAATTTCCATTTTTTAAAAGCCATAAGAAAAATTTTTGATCTCTAATCAATGAGTATTTTAAAATTTCAGCATAACCAGAGATAATCTCTCTTTTTTTAAGTGTTTTTAAAAAATCAATTGATATTATAACTGATTTTGGCTGTTTAAATGTTCCAATAAGATTCTTTCCATATTTAGAATTAATACCAGTTTTCCCGCCAACAGAGCTATCTACTTGGGCTAAAAGACTAGTTGGAACCTGAATCAAATTGATACCTCTTAACAATAAACTAGAGGCAAGGCCAGCAAGATCACCTATAACACCACCTCCAATTGCAAATAAAAAAATGTTACGATCAATCTTAAAACTAAGTGCATTTTCTAGAATTTTTTCTAAAAACTTAAAACTTTTTACTTTTTCACCGAAAGGCAAAACAATAATTTTTAAATTTTTTTCATATTTTTTGAAAGCCTTATCAATAGTTTTACCTTGCATATTTTTAACATTTGAATCTATTACAATAACAATTTTATTCTTACCATTTCTAAGTACTTCTCTAACTTTTTTTTCTAAGATATTATTTCCAAGAAAAATTGGATAAGACCTTTTATCAAGGTTAACTGTAATTTTTTTATATTCTTTCATTTTCTTTAAGATAATCTAAAATTAAAGTTAATATATCAGCAATTGATAACTCATCTACTTCAATTTTAATTTGCGCGTTCATATATTCTTGGGTTCTTGATTTATGCATTTTTTTTAGATTTTCTTTTAGGTTACCTTCATTAAGTTTAGGTCTGTTTCTGATATTACCAATTAATCTTTGATATAAAGTTTCAATTTTTGCATTTAAAAAAATACAAATAGATTCTGAAAAAACAAACTTATTGAACTTAGTATTACTTAAAAAACCTGCACCAGTAGATATAACTATATTTTTATTTTGATTAATTAACTTTGTTATAATTTTCTTTTCTAATTTTCTAAATTCTTTTTCACCAAACTTTGTAAAAAAATCATTAATTCTTAATCCAGACGCTAATTCAATTTCATGATCTGAATCAAAGAATTTTTTATTCAATTTTTTTGCAATGAGTCTGCCAATTGTTGTTTTTCCAACTCCTGTCATTCCGATAATTAAAATATTTTTTCTATTTTGTGACATTTAAAAGTTTCTATTAATTTATTTCAATAGTATGTTTGAACAATAAAGTTTTTTTTATTATAAATGATCATAAAGTTATGAGTAAGTTAATAGTTAAAATTCTAATTTCACTTTTTGTTATTTTCGTGGTTTTCTTTTTTTACATGGGTTCCACGAACTTTGTTGTTACGCCTAAATTAGTTGAGAAAGAATATAAAATTGAAAAAAATTAGCATTTTTTTTGTTATTTTATTACTTTTTTTAGGAAAGGCCTCAAAATCTAATGAAGATATTCTTTCTAAGAGAAACTTCTCAATAAATGATTTATCCAAAACTTTTTTATCTGAAATAGGTTTGAATAAAAAAGAAAACATAATTTTGGAAAAAATTTTTTTTACAAAAGAATTTGAAGAAATAAATAATTTCTTTGACGAGCTCCCAGTAAACAATCCCAATCCAGTTATTCAAGATTTAATTTATAAGGTTTTAATCTCAAAAAAAGTTTTAAATAAAAGGGATATTAGTCCAGATGAAGATAAAGTTATTTTTGAGAAAATTATAAGTCAGCTTTTTAATAGTGGAAGGTTGAATGAAATAGAACTTTTTTATTCTCAAACTATTAACATTCAGCAGAATGAAGAGATTCTTATAAAAATGATTGAGGGAAACTTTCTTAGAAATCGTCATACAGAAGCATGTAAGATTCTTGAAAACAAGGTTCAGGATAAACCAGTCCGACTTGGAAAAATTATGGTTATCTGTGATATACTAAACAATAAATATGAACAGGCAAGGCTTGGTCTTGCCTTACTTAAAGAACAAAATAACCCTGGAGATATTTTTTTTATTGAATTAGCTTTTTCTTTGATGAGTGAAAATCAACTTTCTGAATCTGATTATTTATTAAAAACTCTTAATGAGATAAAAAAACTTAATCCAGTTGTGATGACCTCATTGCAATTTGCTGATATTTCTCCAAATTTTGAACAAATTCAGAATCTTAGTACAAGTGGTTTATTATTTATTTTATCAAACCCAACAGTCGAAACTGATTTGAAAATTCATTGTGCTGAGTTGTTAGTAAAACAGGGGAGGATAAGTTTTGAAATGTTATCCGAGGCATATCAACTGCCAAGATATGATAATGCAGACATAGAAAATGCAATAAAATTGTATAAAACTTTATCTCCCATAAAAGCAAGGCCTTTGCTTTATCAATCAATTTTAAGGGATGAGAATCCAGATTCAAAGTATATAAAGATTAAGGCACTACTCAAGGCCTCTTTAAATGAGAAATTATTTAAGAAAGTTTCATTTCTAGTAGATGGACTAATTGATGTAAAAGACCACATAAAGTCTGATGAGGATGCAGTCTTGTTCTCAAAAATGTTTCAAGCAAAAAATAAATTTTATGAAGCAAAACAAATATTAAAAAAGATTGAGGATAATAAGGAGAAAAAAATAAATCAAATTGCAATAGATCTAAATCAATTTCTTACCAATCAAAATATTAATATGAAAGAACTCAGAGAAAATCTAGCTGATCCAATGCTGATTGAGGATAATTCAGAGAAATTAAGAAGGTTGATTTTAGTTATGCTCATTAATATGGACCTAGACCAAGATTTTAAAAAAATAATTAAGTCTTATAAACCTTTTCTCGATGAAAGTTCAAGTTCAACAGACTTAAAAAATCTTTTTTTTGCGCAAAGATTTTCAAGTGAAAAGGATTTTTTTAATTCTTTAAATACATTATTTCGTGTTGTTGGTAATAAAGACTTTTCTAGCTTAAATTTAATTGAAAATTTCTCAGCTCTTATTATTTTGAAGAATCTTGGCTTAGATGAAGAATTAAAAAAAATGTCAGCGAGTATTTTATTGTGATCAATAAAAATTTTTTTATAGAAAAATATTTAGAATATCTAATAGCTCAAAAAAACTTATCAAAAAATACATGCGAATCTTATAAAAACGATATTCAAGGTTTTTTTAAATTTATTAAAGTAAAAAAATTAAAGGATATAGAAACAAAACAAATTAGAGATTACATTAATTATTTATCTAAAAACTTTTCACCA
>PALU01000044.1 GCA_002706585.1 Rickettsiales bacterium | reverse complement strand
AAATGAGAATAAATCAAAAGATTTTTTAGGTTGGATATTTAAATCTTCTAAATACCTTAATACTCCTACAAATCCAATTTTTGACTTTAAACTAGAAGAATGTTTGATTAAAGATCCAATTTTTATGAAAGAATTAAGAAATTATCAAAAATAATCTAATACATTTTTGGTTAATTGCTTTGGAAAAGATAATTTATCATCTCTATTTTTTTCAAGAATTTTTAAAAATTTTTCTCTAGAAACTTTTATGGTACCAAATTGTTCCAAATGGTTTGAGAAGAATTGAGTATCAATAAATTTAAAACCTCCTTGTTTGAGATATGCAGCTAAATGAACAAGTGCCACCTTGCTAGAATTTTTCTTTAAACTAAACATGCTTTCTCCACAAAAAAATTTACCCATTATAATTCCGTAAAGTCCACCAACTAAATTATTTTCGAAATAACATTCAATAGATTTAGCTTTTCCAATTTCATGTAAATGTATGTAATTTTCAATTATTTGTTTATTGATCCATGAGGTTTCTCTTCTCGAGTTATTTGAACAAAATTTTATAACTTCATGGAAATTTTTATTAACTTTTACAGTATAAGGTTTTTTTTTTACAAATTTTTTTAAACTTGCTGAAAATCTAAAATTATCCAGAAAAATAATTCCTCTTTCTTTTGGATCAACCCAATATATGTATGGGTCATCAATAGAATCAGCCATAGGAAAAATTCCTTTGTAATAACCATTTAGAACTATTTTAGGAGAAAGAAACATTATTATTTATTGAATTGTTTCTAGCCAATTTATATTAAAATTACCTTTTTTAAAATTTGGTTGATTTAAAATCTTTAGAAAAAGTGGAATATTTGTCTCTACACCTTCAATAACATATTCATCTAAAGCTCTTTTTAGTCTCATGATACATTCATTGCGATCTTTTCCACTTGCAATTATTTTTGAAATCATTCCATCATAGAAAGAAGTAATATTACAACCCGTATATAAACATGAATCAATTCTAATACCAGGACCTCCAGGAGAATGATATGTTTTTACAATTCCAGATGATGGAAAAAATGTATTGGGATTTTCAGCATTTATTCTACACTCTATGGAGTGGCATTTCTTAATAATCTCGTCTTGTTTGAATGATATACTTTGCCCTGCTGCTATATTTATTTGTTCTTTCACTATATCCAAATTATAAACTTCCTCAGTGATTGTATGCTCAACTTGCAGTCTTGTATTCATCTCAATAAAATAAAATTTTCCCTCACTATAAAGATATTCAATTGTTCCTAGATTTTCATACCCAATCTTATTCATTGCATCTAATGAAATCTCATTTAAATATGCTCTTTCTTGGTTATTGATTCCAGGAGAAGGGCATTCTTCGATTATTTTTTGACTTCTTCTCTGAATTGAACATTCTCTTTCACCAATATGGAGAATTGTACCCTTACTGTCACCAATAATTTGAACTTCTATATGTCTAGGATTTTCTAAGTATTTTTCAAAATATACATCATCGTTTCCAAAGCTTTTTTCAGCTTCCTTTTTGGCTAAAATAAAATTTTCTTTAAGTTGATTCTCAGATAATACCTTTTTAATACCTCTACCTCCACCACCATTAGTTGCTTTTATTAAAATAGGATAACCTATTTCCTTACAAACTAATCTTGCCTCAGTTAAATTTTTTATGTTTTTAGAACTACCTGGAATAACTGGTAAACCAATTTTTTTTGCAATAGATTTTGCTTTAACTTTGTTGGCCATTATTTTGATATGTTCATGTTTTGGCCCAATAAATTTAAAACCATGATCATTAACAACTTTTGCGAACTCAAAATTTTCTGAGAGAAAACCTACACCTGGATGTATGGCATCTACATTAGCAATTGTTGCCGCAGAAATAATAGCTGGAATATTTAAGTATGAATTTTTAACTTGTGGTGGTCCGATACAAACACTTTCATCAGCTAATCTTACAAACATTTCCTTCTCATCAGCAGTTGAATGAACGACGACTGTTTTAACACCAAGCTCTTTGCAAGCTCGAAGAATTCTTAAAGCGATTTCACCTCTATTAGCAACTAAAATTTTTTTTAGCATTATTCAATTAAAACTAATGGTTCACCAAACTCTACTGGAGATCCATTTTTAATAAAAATTTTCTTGATAACACCTTCTTTATCAGCGGTAATTTCATTCATAGTCTTCATAGCTTCAATTATTAGTAATACCTGCCCAAGTTTAACATTTTCTCCAACTTCAACAAATTTTTTGGCTCCAGGCTCTGGCGATAAATAAGCAGTACCTACAAGTGGTGACTTTAGTGATTTATCATTATCAATTTTTTTGTTCTTATCCAGTGATTCTTTTTTTGGAAGACTTGGGATTGGTTTAAAACTTAAACTATTATCTTTTTTAGTTAACTCATAACTGTTTTTTCCATCTGAGAATTTTAATCCAGATAAGTTATTTTTTTCCATTAAATCGGAAAGTTCAGTAATTAAATTTTTATCATATTTTGTCATAAACAATTACTTAAGAAGATGATTGATTGATCTTATTGCAATAAGATAAACGTCAGTTCCAAATCCGACTATGATACCATTTGCAACTGAACTCACAAATGAATTTTTTCTGAAATCTTCTCGTTGATATATGTTTGAAATATGAACCTCAATTATTGGTATTTTTAAAATTTTAAGTGCATCATGTATTGCAATTGACGTATGCGTAAAAGCTCCAGCGTTAATTATTAGACTTTTATAGGTTGAAGATTTCTGGATCATATCAATAATTTCACTCTCAGAGTTGCTTTGAAAAAAAGTTATTTTAAAACCATTGTTTTTTCCTTCAATTTTGCATTCCTCTTCTATATCTTTCATTGTCTTTTTTCCATAGATATTTTGTTCTCTTTCACCTAATAAGTTTAAATTCGGTCCGTTGATAATTAAAATTTTATTCATTTTTTTCTTTCTTATTTATTTCATACTCAAGATCAGCAATTTTATTTAATATAAATGGATCTTTAGAAATTCTTTTTACTTTTTCCATATGAATTTTAGCATTTTTTATTTGATTAACTAGAAAAAACTTTTCAGCAAACGCATATGAAGAATAATCAAACTTTTTAAGTTTTCCATAATTTAATCCTAAATAATGCCAAGCTTCTAAAGGAAAATTATCATTTTTAATATAATTCCATAGCAATTTGATAGATTCATTAAAACTTTCTATACTATTTTCATTATAAAGCGCTTTTGCTAAGAAAAGTTTAAAACTTTTTTCGTTAGGCGAAAGATCTATAGCATGTCTGAATTGTTTTATAGCATTCCTAATGTTTCCATTTTCATAATATATTTGACCTTTAAGCTCTCTAAAGTATGGATTATGTGGTTTAATCTCTATACATTTGTCAATATATTGGATCGCCTTTTTAACTTTACCTACTTTGTAATTTCTCAGCGAAAACGCATAAAAGCTCTCAATATTATCAATTCTATTATATCTACTATGAAGAATTTCTTTATCTAGAAAGAAACCATTTAATTTTGCTTTAATTAATTTATAACGATTTTTTAATTCAGGAAATTCTTTAATATTTTTTTGATTTTTAGCATGAATTTTAACATCTTGTTTTCTTTTACTTGAAAGTGGATGAGTAAGAAAATATGGATTATATCTTTTAAATTTTTCGTTTTTTTCTAAAAGTTTAAACATTTGAACTAATCCATTAATTGAAAAACCTGAATTATTAAGGAGTCTTATTGATGTTTGATCAGCAAATGATTCTTGAGTTCTCGAAAATGCTAATAAATTTGCTTGACTGAAATGTTGACCACCAAGTATAAGAGCATTTCCTGCTTCTGGTGAACCTCCTACAGTTGCGCCTATTGCTAAAATTGTAGACAAAATTGATATAAATGCTGAATCCTTATAAGCTTTATTAATTTTCGTAAAATGTCCTCCTAGTACATGACCTAATTCATGAGCTACAACACCAGCAATTTGATCTAAACTTTCACTATCTAATAATAATTTAGTAGTAAAAAAAAACTTAGGGCCAGGAATCACAGATGCATTGACATATTTTTTATTATCTAAATAAAACTCTAACTTATTTTCTTTTGCCTCTACGCTTTCAAGAAGAACACTTGATATGTCCTTGAGAAAGTTTTCTATTTCGGCATCACGAATTATATTTAACTCTTTTGATTTTAAATCATTTGAGAAGAAACTAACAAATATTAAAATAATTATTAATCTAATGTACATTTTTCTTTATTATTAATAACATTTTATTTAAATGAAAAAAAATACTTATTTACCCTCTAAAAGATCAAAAATTGACTCCTTTTTGGTAATGGATGTTCTTCAACAATCAAAGCTTTTAGAAGAAAATGGGAAAAAAATATTTCATTTAGAGTTAGGAGAACCACTAAATAAAACTCCACTTGTAGTTCAAAAAGAAGCTAAAAGATTGATTAATTCTCAAATTCCAGGATATACCCCATCAAATGGTATATTTGAATTAAGAAAACAAATCTCTGATTATTATAAAAAAATAAAAAACATAGAAATTGATTCAGATCAAATTTTTATTACTACAGGATCTTCGGGTGCTTTTATATTATCTTTTTTAGCATGTTTTGATCCTGGAGATAAAATAGCAATCTTCAGCCCGGTTTATCCGGCTTACAGAAATATTTTAAAGTCTTTAAATCTAGATGTTATAGAAATTCCATCGGACAAAAATAATTTTGGTAAAATTGACATTACTAAAATTAAAAACTTTAAAGATTTAGATGGATTAGTTTTATCTAACCCGAATAATCATACAGGGCAAGTTTTTTCTAAGGATGAGCTAAAGTTTATCTACAATTTTTGTGAAAAGCAAAAAATTACTTTAATTTCAGATGAAATTTATCACGGTATTGAATATGAAAAGAAAACCTATTCAATGAAAATTTTTGGGCCAAATGTTTTAGTTGTTAATAGTTTCTCAAAATTTTTCTGTATGCCAGGTTGGAGACTTGGCTGGGTTATTGTTCCAAAAAATTTAAAAGGAAGTTTTTTAAAATTATCTCAGAATTTATTTATTTCTTCTTCAAATATTGGGCAATACTCAGCAATAAAAGTTTTTGATTGTTTGAAAGAATTAGAACTAATTGTGAATAACTACAAAAAAGGTAGAGATATTTTAATTAAAAAATTATCCGAAATTAAAAAGATTAAATTTTTTAAACCATTTGGAGCTTTTTATCTTTATTTAAATATAGAAAAAACTGGAATGGTGTCGGGCGAATTTGTAAAAAAAATACTANATGAAACTGGCGTAGCCTTAACTCCAGGAAATGATTTTGACAAGATAAATGGTGATAATTCTGTTAGAGTTTCATTTTCTAACAACTACAAAATAGTTGACATGGCGTCAGATATTTTGATTGAGTGGTTTGAAGAGAATTACTGACTCCACCATCCCTGTCTTTTTTCAGCTTTTTTATTTTTTGAATAAATGTTCATTTTGTTATCTTGAATATTTACTTTAACTTTTTTCTGCTTCTCTTTTTTTTCTTTAACTAATTTTTTTGATTCGCCAAAATCTTCTGCTTTTTGTCTAAAACTCACCCTACCTTTGTCAGTAATTCTATCTTCGTTTTTATTTTCATTTTCTTTTAATTGATCTTTTTNAATAATTTTAGAATTTTCTTTCGTGTTAATAAATTTTTTAAAATTTTCAATCATTTCATTCGAATGACAATTAGATAAAATAACTTCTCTATCCGAACATACTAAATATTCATATTCTTTAAGGCCTGGGTAAATATTAACCACAATTAAATTTTTATTTTTAGATCTTTTAATTTTTTCTTTGATATTTGTATAAATTTCTGAACTTGTAAGTATAAATAATTTTTTTATATTTTGGCTAACCTTAATTTCTTCATAAACTCTAATTAATTGATTTACAAGAAAGTCAATAGAAACAACACTGCCATAACCATTACAAAACTTGCATTTTATAGACAGGTTTGTATCATTAGTAACTTTTAATCTTTGTCTTGATAATTCTAGTAGACCAAAATTACTAATTCTTCCACATTGGACTCTTGCTCTATCACTTTTTATAAAATCCCTTAGTCTTTTTTCTACTTTTATATTATGTGATCTATCCAGCATATCAATAAAATCTATTACAATCAAACCAGCTAAGTCCCTAATTTTAATTTGTTTACTAATTTCTTCAGCTGCTTCTAAGTTTGTTTTAAATGCAGTATCTTCAATATTTCTCTGTTTTGTTGATTTTCCAGAATTTATGTCAATAGCAACTAAAGCCTCTGTTTGATTAATAACTAAATACCCTCCTGATTTAAGATAAACTACCGGATTGTTGACATCTAAAAGTTGTTTTTCCACCTCATATTTTGAAAAAAGTGATTTTTCGTTTTTGAATAATCTTAAAAGTTTTACAGAAGAAGGCATAAACTGTTTAATTATTTGTTTGGATTTAGCAAATGTTTTTTGATCATTAATTAAAATTTCATCAAAAGTTTGATCAAAATAATCTCTTAGACTCCTCTTAATAATATTATCCTCTTCATGGATTAACCATGGTGCATTTGATTTTACTGTTTTAATAGTAATTTCTCTCCAAAGTTTTATAAGTGAATTATAATCTCTTTTTATATCTTTTAATGCCATAGTTTCACCAGCAGTCCTTATAATTACACCCATGCCTTTTTTGATATTAAGTTTGCTAACAGTATCCTTTAATCTTTTTCTAAGTTTAATATCAATAATTTTTCTCGAAATACCGCCTCCTTTACTTGTGTTAGGCATTAATACACAATATTTTCCAGCTAATGATAAACGAGTTGTAACAGCTGCACCTTTATTACCTCTCTCTTCTTTGACAACTTGAATTAAAATTACTTGATTGCTCTTTATAACTTCTTGGATACTGTATTTTCTGTGAAAAATTATTGATTTATTTTTTTTAAAATTTTTATTAGGTCTTTTTTTCCTAAACTTATGTGATGGATGATCTTCTAGAGGTTTAAAATTAAAGAAATCAAAAAATTTATTTAAAAAACCTTTTCCTGATTGAATATCTAAATTTTCTAAAGGTTCATTATTTTCAAATTCATCATCTTCTTCCTCTTCATCATCTATTGCTATATCTTTTGAGGCTTCGTGCTCTTGAGCTAGAAGTTTTTTTTTATCAGATGTTGGAATTTTAAAATAATCAGGATGGATTTCATTGTAGGCCAAAAAACCATGTTTTTGTGCTCCATAATCAACAAAAGCTGCTTGCAGTGAAGGCTCAACCCTAATGATTTTTGCTAAATATATATTTCCCTTTGTTCTATTATTATCTAACTTTTCTGATTCGAAATCAATTAACTTTTTATCTTCAATAATTGCAATTCTTGTTTCATTTTTCTCTTTCGAATCTATTAACATTCTTTTTGTCATAATTAACTTTTCCTTTGAAATCTAAAAACTTGAACATGTTTAATTCATTAAAATTCATAAAAACTAAAAAAAAATCAAATATATTGATTTTTTCCCTAAAAATTTACTATATATAGTATAACTTATTTTTTAAAAAAATTGAAAATTTTTAATAATTTTATTTTATACTTTTTAATTTTTTTTTACAGTAGTGATTTATTTTCTACTGAATTAATGAATTTGAGGTTTGGAACTAATGGATCTGATAATAGAATTGTTATAGATCTGACTAATGATGTTAGTTTTAATAACAAAATAGAAGAAAAGAAAGTTGTAATCAGTTTTAACAAGAAAGTAACTTGTAATTATAAACTTCAAAAAAATAATTTTATAGAAAGTTTTGAATTTAATAAAAATTCAAATGAGCTTCTTCTAAAATTCAAAAAAATAATCTTTTCTCCTAATATTTATCTTTTAAAAAAAAGAGACAATAAATTTTCAAGAATTGTTCTAGACTTTAAAAATATAAAATTAAAAAAAAAAGTTATTATAATTGATGCTGGTCACGGTGGAAAAGACTCTGGGGCAGTTGGTGTCAATAGAGTTTTAGAAAAAGATATAACTCTTAGGATGGCAAAATTATTAAAAAAAAAATTTCGGAAGTATAATGATTTTAAGGTAATTCTTACTAGAGATAGAGATGTTTTTTTAAAATTAAGGACAAGAACTAAAATTGCCAAAGGTAATGATGCTGATATTTTTATATCTTTGCATGCGGATTATAATAAAAATAGAAGGACTAGAGGAATATCACTGTATACCTTGTCTGAAAGAGCATCAGATAAAGAGGCTGAAGCTTTAGCTAGAAGAGAAAATAAATCAGATCTTATTGATGGTGTAAATTTTTCCAATGAAAGTCATGAAGTGACAAACATTCTTATAGACTTAACAAAAAGGGAAACTCTCAATCAGTCAAGCTCTTTAGCAAACTTTTTAATAGATGAATTTAAGAATAAATTAAATTTACTTCAAAGAACGCATAGATTTGCTGGTTTTGCAGTTCTTAAATCCCTTGACATTCCATCAATATTAATTGAAATGGGTTATCTCTCTAATAAGAAAGATGCAAAATTATTACTTAATAATGACTACCAAAATAAATTAGCTGATAATATTGTTAGTGCTATAAGAAATTATTTTTATTNGAAAGATCAAAAATCTAGTTAAAATTTATCTATGTTAAAAACTATATCCAATATAATTTATCTGAGTTTAATAACATTTTTTTTAATTTTTTTTTCTATAATATTTATTTTCTTTTTTTTTGGAAGAGATCTTCCTAACTTAGATAAACTCTCATATTATAAACCAAGACTAGTCTCAAAAATTTATACTGCTGAGGGAAATTTTCTAGAAGATTACTCAAATGAAAACAGGGTTTTTACACAATATGATGAAATTCCAATTGATTTAATTGAATGTTTTCTGGTATCAGAGGATATTAATTTTTTTAATCATATAGGAATTGATTACAAAGGTATCACTAGAGCTTTTTTGAAAAATATTTCAAATACTTTTAGTGATAAAAGGCTTGAGGGTGCTTCAACTATTACCCAACAAGTAGCAAAAAACTTTTTATTATCTAATGAAGTTTCATACACAAGAAAAATTAAAGAAATAATTTTATCTTTTAGGATAGAAAGTTTATTGACTAAGGAACAAATTTTAGAACTGTATTTAAATGAGATTTACTTGGGTAATGGTTCATATGGAATTACATCTGCGTCATTGAACTACTTTAATAAGTCTCTTATAAATTTGGAGCTTAATGAGATGGCAATGTTAGCTGCTTTGCCGAAAGCTCCAACGACTTACAACCCCTATAGAAACCCAATGAAAGCTGAAAAAAGAAGAAATTGGGTTTTAACTAGACTCCTTAATGAGAATTTTATTTCAAAACCTGAATATGATTTAATGATTAGTAAACCAATTGAGCTTACTCAAAAGAAAAAAATTTTAAATGATAAGGCATTATTTTTTAAAGAGGCTGTAAGAAGAGAAATAGTTTCTAAATTTAATGAAAATAAATTATATGATGGGGGCTTATCTATTATGACAACTCTAGATGAGGATATGCAACTCCAAGCAGAAAATTCTTTTAGAAAAGGTTTGGAAGATTACGATTTTAGAAGAGGTTGGAGAGGTCCTGTTGCTAAATTAACTAAAGAAAAAGATTTGGAAAATCAATTAAAAAAATTTAAAAAACCAGCAGGACTTTTTAAAAACATTCTTGGTGTTGTTACAAAAGTATCAGATAAATATGTTGATGTAATGACAAGAAAAGATGGAATTATAAAACTTAAAAAAGATCAAATATCAATAATTAAAGAAGAAAATATTAATTGGAATAAAAAATTTAAAATAGGGTATGTCCTTGTCCTTAAATTCAATAAAAAATTAAAAAAATACGAATTAAGTCAAATTCCTGAGGCTAATGGTTCAATGGTCGTGATAGACAATCAAAATGGTAGAGTTTTAGCCATGGTAGGAGGATATGATTCTAGCTCGTCTTTTAATCGTGCAATACAAGCAAAAAGACAATTAGGCTCTTCATTTAAACCATTTGTGTATATTGCTGCATTAGAAAATGGTTACACACCAATTAGTAAAATTTTAGATGCTCCTTTCGTTCTAAAAGATTTTTCCAGTGATGGTTCATGGCGACCAACAAATTACGGAGATAAATTTTATGGTGTAAGTACTCTTAGAATGGGAATAGAAAAATCAAGAAATTTAATGACAATTAGATTGGCAGATGAATTAGGTTTGGAAAAAATATCCAAGATTTCAACAGATTTAGGGATATACGATGATTTTCCTCTTTTGATATCAAGCTCATTAGGTTCTCTGGAAAGTAGTTTGTTAAAAATTACTGCAGCTTATTCGAGTATAGCAAATGGTGGGATAAAAGTTGAACCTGTAATGATTGATGCAATCCAGGACAATAATGGAAAATTTATTTTCAAGCGAGAAACTAGAAAGTGTCTTGAATGTAAATTGGATATTGATACAGATTTGGATTCACTAGAAATTATTAATAAAAAATTACCAAAAATAAAAGATAATAAAAAAAGAATTTTTTCAAGAGAGTCTGCATACCAAATGACCTCTTTTTTAATGGGGGTAATAAAAAGAGGTACAGCAAAAAATATTAATAACTTTGACTTCCAAATTGCTGGTAAAACTGGAACTACAAATGAAAACCAGGATGCATGGTTTGTAGGATTTAATTCTGAAATAACTGTAGGTGTTTTTGTTGGCCATGATAAGCCAAAATCTCTCGGAAAATTTGAAACAGGGTCAAAAGTAGCTGCTCCAATTTTTTCTGAGTTTATGAGTAAATTTTATAAGAATGAAAATCCCAGACCTTTCTTGATACCTGAAACAATAAAATTTATTAATGTTGATTTAGTTAGTGGACAACCAAGTAATAATAATTTTATTACAGAATCATTCAAGAAAAGTTTTAATTTTGAAAAAAATTTTCAAGATATACAAAATAGTGATAAAGAATATGATTTAAGGGGATTTTATTAGTATGAAACAAGATTACATAGAGACTTCAAATAGAATAAAGGTTTTACTTGAAAACCTGAGGGGGTATGTTTGAAAAAAAAGAAATTGTTAAAAAATTAAAAGAAATTGAAAAAAAATTAGAAACACAAGAAAATTGGAATGATTTTGAAAAAATTAATAAAGAACTAAAAGTTAAAAATGCTTTTGGAAATTTTATAAACTCCATTTCTAAATATGATCAATCTTATAAAGATACTTTAGAACTTATAGATTTATCGGAACAATCAAATGATAAAAATTTGATAAATGACCTTGAAAAAGAGCTTATTAGAATAGAGACCAACTTAAATCTTTTATATCTTGAAACATTAATGTCTGGAAAAGCTGATTCAAAAAATGCTTTGTTAGAAATTCATGCTGGTGCAGGAGGAATTGAGTCACAAGATTGGGCAGAAATGCTTTTAAGAATGTATTCAAGATGGGCAGAATCAAAAAAGTTCAAAATTGAATTGATTGATCAAAATGTGGGAGATGAAGCTGGTTTAAAATCTGTCACTATAAAGATTGTTGGTGAAAAATCCTATGGATGGTTAAAAATGGAAAATGGGGTTCATAGATTAGTAAGAATTTCTCCATTTGATTCTCAATCTCGGAGACATACTAGTTTTGCATCTGTTTTTTGTTATCCTGAAATTGATTCAACAGTTAATATTCAAATTAATGATAAAGATCTTAGAATTGATACATTTAGAGCATCTGGAGCAGGGGGACAACATGTTAATAAAACAGATAGCGCTGTAAGAATAATTCACCTTCCAACAAAAATAACTGTTCAGTGTCAAAGTAGTAGATCACAGCATAGGAACAAATCAATTGCAATGGAGATTTTAAAATCAAAACTTTATGACATTCAATTGTTAAAAGAAGAAGAGGAAAATAAAAAAAATCGTTCAGAAAAAACTGATATTAGTTGGGGAAATCAGATAAGGTCATATGTTATGCAACCATATACTATGGTAAAGGATCATAGAACAAATATTGAAATTTCTAATATAAATTCTGTTCTTGATGGAAAAATTGATAAGTTCTTAGAATCTCAATTAATTAAACTAATTTAGAAATTAAAGTGTAGACTTCTTCTGCATGATCTTTAACTTTTACATTTCTCCAAGATTTTACCAATTTTAAATCCTTGTCAAATACAAATGTAGATCTTTCAATTCCCATATATTTTCTTCCATACATAGATTTTTGCACCCATACACCAAATTGTTGACAAATCTTACCCTCTTCGTCTGATGCTAATTCAAAATTAATATTATGTTTTTCTTTAAATTTCAGGTGTTTGTTTAAATTATCTCTAGAGATTCCAATTATATTTGTATCAATTTCATCAAATTTTTTTTTGAAAAAACTGAAATCTATTGCTTCCTTAGTACAACCAGGAGTATCATCCTTTGGATAGAAATAGATTACTAAAAACTTACCTAATAAGTCCTTTTTGTAAATATATGAATTATCCGCTACAAGAAATTTTATATTTGGTAATTTTTTAATACTCATAAATTTATAAAGTTATTTAATTATTTAATACTTCTTAGTTATATTGGTAGTAAAAAAAAATGAAACAAAATATTTTAAAAAAAATATACTATTTTATATCAATATTTTTCTTATTTATAATTAGTTTTTTATTGGTTTTTGTAATTACAATTTCTATAAAACCACTTAAGATTAATTTATTAGATTATTTTGATAGAGAAAGTGCAATTTTTAAAGAATCAAATTTAAGTGAAATTGGTGATATTTATCTAAGTTTTGATAAAGTATCAAAAAACTTTGAGATGATCTTAGAGAATCTTGTATTTGAGGATTCATATATTCCGAATCTGCAAATAAATTTAGATATATCTTTTTCATTTAGTGAACATTTTTTTCAACCAACATTAAAGATTTTTGATGCTGACTTAGCACTTAATGTTACTAATACAAATATAGAACAAGAAGAATCCTCTCACTTAGATTTTAGAAACCTTATTAAGAAAGTTAGATTTTTAAAAAAATTTAATAAAATTGAGATTGCAAACTCAAAATTAAGAATAAATTCAAACAAATATGAATCAGCTAATTTTTTAATTGACTTTAAATATGATCCTAGAGAAGTATCTGGTATTTTTAGTCAAAGCAAATCGGAAAATGATTATTTTACATTCAAACTATCAAATCAAAATAGCGAAATAGTTTCAAATTTCAATTTTAACAATTTTAATTTGGATTTTTTAAAACTTTTTTATACGAATCCAATTCTATCTACTAATGATTTATATATTTCTGGCAATTCCTTAATTTCTTTATCTGATGCGAATAATTTTGAAAAGATTATTTTTGATTTATTTGTCAGTGGTGAGTTCTCTTATAAAACTTTTAATGGTGAAGAGAATTTAAAATTAAAAAACACAAAATTATTTGGAGAACTTGTTGACGAAAAAATAATAATTTCATTTGATCTTCAACATTATTCTTCAATTTTTTCTGTCGGTACAACATTTAATTTAAAAGAAAGATTTAAACCCGATATTTTTTTGAAAATAGATCACATTAATGTTGAAAATCTTCTTAAAATCTGGC
>PALU01000043.1 GCA_002706585.1 Rickettsiales bacterium | reverse complement strand
TTAAGTAGTAAAATAGCAGATAGGTTTACAAAAATTTTTAAATAATATGATTTTTACAAATTTAGAAAAAAAACCTTCAAATTTAAAAATCAACTACGATTTAGGAAAAAAAACTTGGTTTGGAGCTGGAGGAAATTCATCTGTTTTTATTAAGGTAAATACACTAAATAAATTAATTATTGTTTTAAAGTTTTTACCAAAAAAAATTCCTATTTTTGTTTTAGGAGCAGGTTCAAATATAATTATTAGAGATGGAGGTTATAAAGGAATAGTTTTAAAATTAGGAAAAGAATTTTCACAAATTAAGGTCAATAAAAATAATTCCAGAATTCTGGTTGGTAGTGCAGTTAAAGATTCAGAATTAGCAAAATTTTGTCAAAATAATAATATAAGTGGGTTAGAATTTCTCAAAGGTATTCCAGGAACAATTGGAGGAAATATTAAAATGAATGCAGGTTGTTATGGAAATGAAATAAGCGATTTTTTTATTTCTTGTAGGGTAATAGATAGAAATTCCAGAATAAAGAAATTGACAAAAGAGGATATAAAATTTAGTTACAGAAACACATCTATTAATAAAAATTTAACTATTATAGACGCTGAATTTAAATTTAGTTTTAAAAAAAATTCCTTGATCAAAAAAAACCTAGATAAAATATCAACTTTAAGAAAAAATACTCAACCATTTGCCATAAGAACTGGTGGAAGTACATTTAAAAATCCTAATAACAAACAATCAGCTTGGAGATTAATAGATAGTATTGGGTATAGAGGAAAAAAACTTGGAGGAGCAAAAGTTTCTCAAAAACATTCTAATTTTTTAATTAATGAGAATAACGCATCATCTCTTGATATAGAATTGCTTGGTGAAGAAATAAAAGAAAAAGTAAAAAAACAATATAAAGTTAATCTAGAATGGGAGATAGAAAGAATTGGATCTTTTAAAAAAATATAAGAAGATCTCTATTCTTCAGGGCGGAATTTCTGACGAGTCAGAAATTTCTTTGCTTTCAGCACAAGAAGTTTATAAAGCACTTAAAAATAAATACGATGTTACATTAATAGATGTAAACAGAGATTGTACTAAATTAATTTCAGACATTAAAAAAAGTAAACCTGATATAATTTTTAATTGTCTACATGGTTATTTTGGTGAAGATGGACAAATACAATCTATTTTAAATTATTTACAAATTCCATATACACATTCTGGAGTTCTTGCGTCTTCAATTTTAATGAACAAACATTTTTCAAAAATTTTATTTGAGAAACTTGGTGTAGAAACTCCAATGGGAAATTTAATTGCAAATATAAATCTTGAAAAAACAATAAAATTCCCATTAATTGTAAAACCTATCTGTGGTGGATCAAGTAACCAACTTTACAAGATTAATGATAATGGTGAGTTAAACTCTTTTCTTAACAAGAAACAACAATTCTTAGAAAAATTTATGTATGAAAAATTTATTCCAGGAAGAGAACTTACAGTTGGTATTTTAGATAATAAAGTATGTGGTGTGATGGAAATTATTTTTGATGATGAAATTTATGATTATAATAATAAGTACCTTAAAATTGCCAAACATGAGATAAATCCTAAATTGCCTAAAAAAATTTTGAATATGTTAAAATCTATTTCTGAAAATGTTCATAACAAAATGGATTGCAATTGCGTCAGTAGACTAGACTTTAGGTACAGTGCAGAAAATGAAAAAATTTTTTTACTTGAAGTTAATACTCAACCAGGCTTAACCAAAAACTCACTACTTCCAGAAATGGCAGCTTCAAAAGGTTTAAATTTTCTTGAATTATGTGAAATTATTTTATCTAACCCTGAATGCGTAAATTTTTAATTTTTTCATTACTACTTATCATTACATTATTTGGAATAAATCAAATACATTCATATTCAAAAATTAACTGGGTTAGTTTTTTTCCTCAAAAAAAAATTACTAAAATAAACTTCCTGAATCTTAGATATTTAGATAAAGAATATTTAATGAATTATTTGGATATCCATTTGAATCAAAACTATTGGTCTTTTAGTTCTAAAAAATTAAAAAAAAATTTGAACAACGTTAATGAAATAAGTAATTTTGAATTTATATTACACCCTTCAGGAGTTCTTGACATTTTTATTGATGAAAAATACCCATTTATGCTTTGGAACAATGATAATAATTATAGCTATATAGATAGGAAAGGTGAGACCCTAAGATATAATTTTTCATTTCAAAATTTGATAACAATCTATGGTAAAAATGCTAACAAACACATTTCAAAAATTTCCAATATTGACAAATATCAAAAATCAATTTTTGAAAATTTAAAAAAAATATATTTTATTGAAAATGTTGGTTGGAGATTTTTGCTTGATAATGAAAAATGCTTTTTAATTCCAGTTAAGGATTTTGAAAAATCAATGAAAATTTTAAAAAAAATTAAAGGTTTAGAAGTTTATAATGAATATAAAAGTATAGACTTAAGAATAAAAGGAAGAATTTATTTAAGTAAAAAAAAATGTTTAACTTAAAAAAAGATAACCCCATAACTATTTTTGACATAGGCAATAGTAAAATCACTTGTTTGATTTTTAGGATTGAAGTAAATAAAACAAAAATTCTTGGTCTGGGGCATAAAAGAAGTAAAGGGATTATAAAAAATAAAATTCACAATTATGAATTACTTTCTAAAGAAATTAATAGTGTTTTTCAGATTGCAAATAAATCTGAAATTATAAAAAAGGGAGATAGATTCTTTTCTAGTATTACTGATAACAATATTTATACAAAGAAAAACTACTCAGAATTAAAAACTGGCAAGCTAGGTATTACAAAAAAAATAATTAGAGAAATTTATAAAAAAAATATTTCTGATATCAATATAAAAAACAAACAGCTTATTCATTCTTTTCCATATAGTTTTTATTTAAATAATAAAGAGGTTGTTGATGATCCAATAGGAAAAAAATGTAACAATATTGGTTTTTCTAGTTTTAATGTTTTTGTTGACACACCATTAATTAATGGGTTTGAACAATGTTATTACAAAAATAAAATAAAAATCAAAAATTTTTATGATTCTGGCGTAGCCGCTTCTTTAGCTAATTTAAGTGATTACGAAAAAAACTCAGGAACCGTTTGTATTGATATTGGTTATTATTCATCTAAAGTCGTTGTTTTTTTGAAAAACAAAATCATTTACACTGATAATATCCCTCTTGCTGGGATAGATGTAACAAAAGATTTATCTAAAGGTCTAGAAATTTCTGAGGAAGATGCTGAGTTAACCAAAATAATGCATGGAAATCTTCACTCATCTTATAACGAAACAATTGAAATTGGTTCTGATTCGCAGAATAAGAAAAAAATAAGTAGAAATTTATTACTAGGTATTATTAAACCAAGATATGAGGAAATTTTAGAAATAATAAGAGACAATTTGTTCGATAATCTACATGCTAGGATAGGAATTAATAATATTGTTTTAACTGGTGGAGCAAGTAAAATTTATGGATTAGAATCTCTTTCTTCACAACTTTTTAATAGAAAAAGTAGGATTGGTAAAATTGAAGATGCCTCTAGTTTTTTTCATAATAAGCCAGAGTTTAGCTCATTATTAGGCCTCGTTGAATTATCAAGAAATCACCAAATTTCAGAAATTAATGAACAAATTGCCGGTAGTAAAGTAGTTTCAGTATTTGATAAAATTGAGAATTGGATTGAAGATAGCTATGCATAAAATGTAACAAACTGAAATTTTTTGTGAATAGAGAATAATAACGAGTTAAGCTATTATTTGTCTAATGTTAAAGCATAAATACAATCTTAATGCAGAAAATTACTTTATAGGTCATAATTTACCTAAGATTTCTCTGGCAAAAAAACAAAAGACCTTAAAAAAAACACTTTCCTTTTCTGGTATTGGTCTCCACAGTGGAAACAAAATAAAAATGACATTGAAACCAGCTCCACCTGATACTGGTTTTGTTTTTAGAAAAAAAAATAGAAGAGGAGAGTTAACTGAAATTAAGGCGTCTCATAAGAATGTAAAATCAACTAACATGTGTACATTATTGTCAAATTCTTCTGGAGATTACGTCTCAACTGTAGAACATATTTTATCTGCTCTGTATGGATACGAAATTGATAACATTTTCATTGAAATTGATAGTACTGAAATTCCAGTTTATGACGGATCATCAAAATTTTTTATTAATGAATTTGAAAGAGTTGGTTTCGAAGAGCAAGATGTTTTTAAAAAATATATTAAAATATTAAAAACTGTAGAAGTTAAGCAAGGCAATAAATTAGTCAGAGTCTCTCCGTTTGACCAGACATTAATTACATCAGATATAAATTTTGAAAATAAAGTAATAGGTAAACAGTCTATATCAATGCTTTTAACACCAGAAATTTACAAAACCCAAATAAGCTCTGCCAGAACGTTTGGATTTTTAGACCAAGTTGATGCACTTAGAAAAAAAGGTCTTGCTCTAGGTGGAAGTCTGGAAAATGCTGTTGTTCTTGACAAGGATTCTGTGCTTAACCCAGATGGGTTAAGATTTTCTGATGAATTTGTAAGACATAAAGTTTTAGATTTTATTGGTGATATATCTTTAGCAGGATACAGATTACTTGGTTCTTTCTATACTTCCTCTAGTGGTCATGAGTTAAATGTTAAACTTATTGATAAAATTTTTGAGTCTTCATCTAATTGGAAGTTAGTCTGTTCTAATTGATTTAAAATTTTACTTTATTTAGAGCTAAAATCATTTAAAAATATCACAATGATATTGCGCAATTTAATTTCTATATTTTTAAGTTTTCTACTTTTGTCATGTTCTAGCTCTGAAAAAACTGATTTTAATGTCCAATTAGATAATGATGTTGCAATGTACAATGAAGCAATGGGATATATCAAATCAAAGGAATATGAAGAATCTATAGAAATTCTTAATGAATTAGAACTTCAACATCCATATTCTGAATTAGCTTCAAGGGGACAAGTAATGGCTGGATTTGCACAATATTCTTTGAATAAATACGATGAAGCAATACTAACATTAAGCAAGTTTGTTGAACTTAACCCAAATCATCCATTATTACCTTATGCTTTATATCTAAAAGGTTACTCCTATTTTGAGAGAATGCCAGATGTTACACTAGACCAAAAATTTTCCGTTAAAGCTCATGATGTTTTCTCTGAACTTGAGAATAGATATCCTAATTCTCCTTATGCTAAAAAATCAAAAAAGCATATAAAAACACTAAAGAATCATTTAGCCTCTAAAGAAATGCAAATTGGGAAATATTATCAAAAGGAAGGTTTTTTATTAGCCGGCATAAAAAGGTACAAGGTTATTTTAAAAGATTATAGGAGAACAGTTCATGTTCCAGAGTCAATTTATCGAGTTATCGAATGCTATATATCTCTTGGTTTAAGAAATCAATCAATATATCTTTACAAGATTCTAAATTATAATTTTCCAAAATCTATCTGGAAAAAGGAAGCATTAGATCTTTTAAAAGTACATAAGATAAATAGAAATCTTAAAAAATACAAAAAGAAAGAGCTAGATTTAGAAAAGTTAGATTCAAGAGCATTTGATTTGATTTGAGATGTTGAAACATTTATCTATAAAGAATTTATTACTGATAGACCAGATTGATTTTGTTTTCAATCAAGGCTTATGTGTTCTTACTGGAGAAACTGGAGCTGGAAAATCGATGATTTTGGATTCATTGAGCCTAATTTCTGGGAATAGAGCGAGAAATACTTTAAAACCACCAGAAGGAATAAAAACTAGCATTACAGCATTATTTGATATAAAGAATTTTAATAATGTTAAAAAAATACTTGAAGAACTTGGAATAGAGCCCGAGGAAGAAATTTTAATTAAAAGAGTAATATCAAGTGATGGTAAGAGCAAATCTTTTATAGATGATGATTTAGTTAGTTTAGGTGTTTTAAAATCAATAACTAAAGAACTTCTTGAAATACAAAGTCAATTTTCAGAACAAGGACTTCTTGATACATCAACTCACATTGATAATTTAGATGAATATGGGGATTATAAAGATGAACTCATTGAATTAAATAGACAATGGGAAATCATGAAAGATAGTAAAAAAAAATATTCTGACCTCATTGAAAAAAGTGAAAGTTTATTAGCAAAAAAAGAAGAATTAATTAATGACATTAATGAGTTAAAGGAATTAAACCCTATAAAAGATGAATTCATAGATTTGGGCAAAAAAAAGAAGATTCTTCAAAATTCCGTAAAAATTAACGAAAGTATAAACCAAATTATTACCAATTTTATTTCAGATGAACCAAGTGGAATAGAAAAACTAATGTCTAAAAATTTAAGTTTGTTTTCAAAAATATATGAATTACTTACCGAAGATCAAAAAGAAATTGTTCAATCACTTGAATCATTATCAATTGATTTATCTGATATTTCTAAATCAATTAGAAGTTTTTCAGATAATAAGAGCAATGAATTATCTTTAGATCAAATAGATGAAAGAATGTTTTTATACAAAAAAATTTCAAGAAAGCATAGAATTAATGAAGATAGCTTAAATGATCTTGAAGAAGAATTAAGAGAAGATTTAAAAAATCTTGATAATTATGAAAGTACACTAAAAAATCTTAAAGTTATTTTAAATAAAAATAAGGAAAAGTATGAATCTCAGGCAAAAAAAATTTCATCTTTAAGAAAAGAATTTGCTAATAAAATGGACCAAAAAATTAATCTAGAACTTCCTGCGCTTAAATTAGAAAATGCAAAATTTAAGACCTTTATTGAAAAAGAAAATGATAGTGAAAAAGGTTTTGATAAAGTTATTTTTAAAATACAAACCAACCCAAAATCTAATATGGATGAAATTAAAAATATTTCTTCTGGTGGAGAGTTATGCAGAATAGCTTTAGCCATAAGAGTAATTTCACAAAAAAATAGTAAATCACAAATTGTATTCGACGAGGTTGATAGTGGCATAGGTGGAGCAGTATCAACTGCAGTTGGTATTAGATTAAGACAGCTTGGAAATAATAGACAAGTTTTAGTAGTTACTCATTCACCGCAAGTAGCTGTTCTTGGAAATGATCACTATTTAGTAAAAAAAGAAATCAAAGAAGAAAATACTAAGATTTTCATCGAGAGACTTGAATATAATGATAGGGTACAAGAAATTGCAAGAATGTTGTCTGGAACAACAATTACAGATGAGGCTCAGGTTGCTGCAAGAAAATTAATTGATACTTATAACTAAATTTTCTTTGTTTTTAACTTAAGCCAAAACTTAGTTTTTTTGTCAATTTTTGGAGATAAATTCTTAAAAATTTTAGCATGATAATCATTAATCCATTTTATTTGAAGTTTAGTTAGCATACTCTTATCAATAAGATCTATTTCATATGGATATAAAGTAAGAGTATCAAACTCAAGGAAACCCGAAACTTTCGATTTAACAACTAATATTAAGTTCTCAATTCTAATTCCATACTTTCCGTTCTTATAGTATCCAGGTTCATTTGAAAAGATCATTCCTGGTTTTAGGGGAAATTTATTAAATTTTTTAGAAATATTGTATGGTCCTTCATGAACTCCTAAAAAACTTCCAACACCATGACCCGTTCCGTGATTGTAGTCTAAACCTTTCATCCATAAAGGGTATCTTGCAATACTGTCTATTTGATGCCCTCGAGTTCCAATAGGAAATTTAAGCATGGAAATGTTTAAATGACCTATTAAAACTAATGTATACAATGATTTAATTATTTTATTAGGATTTTTTCCAAGAAAAACTGTCCTGGTTACATCAGTTGTAGCTCCATAATATTGTCCTCCAGAGTCACATAGATATAAATTACCCAAAGTCATAACTTTACTTTTCTTCCTAGGTTCATAATGAATTATTGAACCATTAGATCCCACTGCAGAGATTGTCGGAAAACTAGGTGAAAAAAAATTGTTATTTTGTTTTCTAAAGTATTCAAGTTTTTTTGATGCTTCATATTCAGTAATTTTTTTTTTAAAATCTAAATTATCAATCCAATAAAAAAAGTTTATAAGAGAAATTGCATCAAATTCGTGATTTTTTTTTGCTGATTTTATTTCCACAGAATTTTTTTCTGACTTTAGTAGTTTGCAATGATCTATTCCAATCTTTAATTTCCTAGATTTTTTATTTAATAATTTAAAATGAAAATATGATAATTCATGATCGATATAAACATTGCTAAATTTAGGAATTTTTCCTAAGTGATTTTCAAATAATTCAATTTCATAAAATGAAAAATTATTATAAGACGAATATAATTTATTTTGAATTTTTGATTTATCAATAAAGATCTTAACCTCTTTTTTTGATAAAATCATCCTACTCATTACAATAGGAGTATGCTCAAGATCTTTACCTCTTATATTCAGCAACCAACAAACTGATTCTGGAGAACTAATAATAATAAAATCCATATTGCTATAAATTTTTAATATTTGGCTGATTTTTTTTGTGGTTGAACAACCTGATAATTTTTGACTTAACTGAAAAATTTTATATTTTTCTTCTACAGGCCTATTAACCCAAAGCTTATCAATTATTTGCACTTTATCATGAGTTATAGAACTATTGACTGCTTTTAAATTAAAAATAAGTCTATCAAGAAAATCTATCTTAAACAGCTTTGTATCCAAGAGAATTTTTTTTTTTTTAAAATTCTCTTTCAAATAATCATTGAAATTTACAAGACTAATATCAATAATCTCAAAATTTTTTGGTAGTTCTTTTCTAGCTTGAAGTAAATATCTGCCATCAGTAAATAATATTTTTTTTTTTCTAGATATTATTGCTATACCGTTAGATCCACTAAAATTTGTTATCCATAACAGCCTTTTATTTTGAGATGGGACATATTCATTTAAAAACTCATCAGTTGAAGGAATTATATAAGCATCATATTTATATTCTAGCATTTGATTTAAGAGAGATTCAATTTTGTTATACATATTTTACTTGTTACACCTTTTTAAAAATTATTGAAACCCAGCCATTAAATTTATTTATTTTTACAACTCTAAAATTAAACTTGAAATAATACGATATTAATGAAGAAGACTGGCTGATCAATATCCCAGAAAGTATAAGATATCCTTTTTTATTTAACCTAAAAAAAAAATCTCTACACAATTTTTTCAAAGGAGTATAAAGAATGTTTGAAACAATCAACCCATATTTTTTATTTCTTATAATTTTGTGGTTAAAATTATTACATCTTACGAATGTAAATCCATGTAAATGATTAATTTTCATATTTCTTTTAAATATATCTTCTACTTTTTTGTCGTTATCTGAAGAAAATATTTTCCTTTTAGTAAGCTTTTTTATTACAAATGAAAGAATTCCAGTTCCAGCCCCAAGATCTAGATAAGAGTTAAATTTTAATTTTTTAAAAAGATATTCAATATTTTGAATAACTAAAAGTGTTGAAATATGTGATCCAGTTCCAAAAGCCTCTGCAGCTGGAAAATAAAGATGATTTTTTTTTTTTTCTTATATTTTTTTTTAATCCCTGAGAAAAAGAGAATAATTTAGTAGAACTTACATTATCCTTTTGAATATTTTTTTGAATCCAGTTTTTTTTTTCTATTTTTAAAAATTTTAGATTTTTGTCCTTTAAATATTCCTTTGCAATTATTTCTTCAATTTTTGAGAAAAAAAAAATATCTAAATTCCAAATTTTATCTTTTTTAAAAAAGGCTACATTTTCAAAATATTCTAGAATATTTTTTAATTCAATCTCCTGATCTAATTTTAATTTAATTTTCTTCAATTCAGACTATATCTTTTTTACAAAATCAGAGAAAATTTTTATTATTTCTGAACTATTATTAAATCTAATCTGAAGCTTATTATCATTTATACCTAAAATTTGGCCTTCTCCAAATTCACTATGCAGAACTTTGTCACCAACAGAAAAGTTAATATTTGAATAATTTAAGAGTTTATTTTTTTCAGCTTTTTTTTCTTCAGAAACCACAATTTTACAATTTTTTTTTGGTAATTCACTTATAAAACGTGATGGCAAAGATCTATAAAAACTATAGTTATATTGTTTTCTAAAATTTACGTAGGAAATTATTAGATTTTTTCTTGCTCTAGTAATTCCTACATACCCTAATCTTCTCTCTTCCTCTAGTCCCTTAGTTCCATATTCATCTATATTTCTTTGATTTGGAAAAATTCCTTCTTCCCATCCGGGTAAAAAAACATAATCAAATTCTAGTCCTTTAGCACTATGTAATGTCATTAAAGACACTTTTTCTAAATTTAAATTATTGTCCATAATATCTGTAAGCAAACTTACTTCCTCAAGAAAATCACCTAATGAGTCTCTATTTCTAATATCAATTACTAGCTTTTTTAAATTTTCAAGTCTACCTTCAGACTCAGGTGATTTCTCTTTTTGTAACATTTCAGTATATCCAGAATCATCTAGTAATGAACCAGCTACATCAGAATGATCAGTAGTTTCAAGCATCATGGTATATTTTTCTATAATTGATAAAAATTGAATTAGATTTTTCTCTATTTTATTTGTAAATACTTTTTCTAACACACCAAATTTTATAGATTCAAAAAGTGATGTATTATTATTTTTTGAGATTTCATAAAGTTTTTTTATTGTTGAAGGCCCAATAGATCTTTTCGGAACATTTACAATTCTTTCTAATGATAAATTATCTGATTTATTCACTAACAGTCTAAAATATGCAATTGCATCCTTTATTTCCCTACGTTCATAAAATCTTAATCCTCCAACAACTCTGTATTTAATACTTTCTTTTATAAATCTATCTTCTAAATCCTTAAATTGAAAACTTGCTCTGGTTAAAATTGCAATATTTGATAATTTAATTCCTTTATTTTGAAATTCAGAAATTTTATTACAAATAAAAGACGCTTCTAATTCATCATTATCAATATTTATTATTTCGACTGGCTTACCTAATTGATCAACTGTCCACAACTTTTTTCCTATTCTTTCTTTATTTTCAGAAATCAAACTTGTTGCTGCTCCTAATATATTTGCTGTTGATCTATAGTTTTGTTCTAGTCTTACAATTTTTGCATTTTCAAAATCTTTTTCAAAATTAAGAATATTTTTTAGTTGTGCTCCCCTCCAACCGTATATAGATTGATCTTCATCACCTACACAACAAATATTTTTTTTAACTCCAGCTAGTAACCTTAGCAACATATATTGCGTGGAGTTTGTATCCTGGTATTCATCTACAAGAATATACTTAAATTTATTTGAGTAGAATTCTAATATTTCTTTATTTTTTCTCATTAGATTAAGTGGCAAAAGAATCAAGTCACCAAAATCAACAGAATTAAAATTTTTAAGCCTTTCTTGATAAAAACTATATATTTCGCTTAATTTACCATTAGATTTTATCTCAAACTCATGATTTGAAATTTCATCAGGAGAAAATCCTAAGTTTTTCATCTGATCAATCATATACAAAAAATTCTTTGGTACGTAATTCTTTGTGTCAAGATTCATAGAGGATAAGACCTGTTTTATTAGTCTCAATTGATCTTCTTTATCAAGAATTGTAAAATCACTTTTTAAACCGAGTAATTCAGCATGCTTTCTTAGAATTCGAACCCCTATTGAATGAAAGGTTCCAATAAACATTCCCTCAATTGGAAACTTAAGAATTTTCTCGACTCTTTGTTTCATCTCAAATGCAGCTTTATTTGTAAAAGTTACAGATAAAATCTCTGAAATTTTAGCCTTTTTATTAAAGATAATATTTGCCAATCTTGTAGTTAAAACTCTTGTCTTTCCTGTTCCAGCGCCTGAAAGTACTAAAAGAGGGCCATCAATATTGGTTACCGCTTCTTTTTGTTGACTATTTAAGTTTTCTAAAAAATCGGGTTCTGGCAAACTTATCTTATCAATATCACTTTGCATTACGCGGCTTGCTTTGGAGAATAATCAAGATTAGGTCCTAGCCATTTTTCAGCTTCTTTTAAACTAATTCCTTTTCTTTTTGCATAGGATTCAACCTGATCTCTTTTTAATTTTCCTACACCAAAATAAGAAGATTTTGGATTTGAAAAATATAAACCTGCAACAGAACTCGAGGGGTACATTGCATAAGACTCAGTTAGGGATACCTTTATATTATTTTCTATATCAAGTAATTTAAAAAGTGTTTCTTTTTCTGTATGGTCAGGACAAGCTGGATAACCTGGTGCAGGTCTTATGCCCTGATATTTTTCCATAATCAAATCATCATTTTTTAGATTTTCTTTTGGAGAATATCCCCAAAATTTTTCTCTCACATCTTTATGCATCTTTTCAGCAAAACCTTCAGCAATTCTATCTCCCAGTGATTTAATTAAAATAGAGTTATAGTCATCTTTTTTTTTTTCATAAGATTGAGCCATTTTTTCAATTTCATCTCCAGCTGTTACTAGAAAACAACCAAGGTAATCGTTAATTTTTTCTTCTTTAGGAACAATAAAATCTGCTAGGCAAAAATTAGGTCTATGAGAAGAGTTTCTTTGCATTTGTTGTCTTAAAAAATAAAACTTGGCGATAGTTTTTTGCCTAGAGATATTATTATAAATTTCAACATCTTCATTAACTGAATTTGCGGGCCAAAAACCAATAACAGCTTTTGGCTTTATAAGATTATCTTTTATTATTTTTTTTAACATTATATTGGCATCTTTCCAAAGTTCAGATGCTGCATCACCAACTATTTTATCTTTTAAAATTTCAGGAAATTTTCCATGCAATTCCCAAGCTTGAAAGAATGGTTTCCAATCTATGTAAGGTAATATTTCTTGAACTTTAACGTCATTAAATATTTTTATATTCTTAAGTTTAGGTTTTGGAGGAGTGTAATTTTTCCAATTAAATTTAAATTTGTTTGATCTACATTTTTCAAAATTATTATCTTTTGAAATATCTTTTTTTTTCCCAAAGTTTGATCTTATTTCTGAATATTCCTTTTTTAATAATTCAATAAATGGTCTGCATTTGTTTTTTGAAATTAAGTTGGTGGAGACCGAAACAGCTCTAGAAGCATCTGTTACATGGCATACACCTGATTCAAGCAATGGCTCAATTTTTATTGCAGTATGGATTTTTGAAGTTGTAGCACCTCCAATGAGAAGTGGTTTGTTAATATTATTTCTGCTTAATTCACTTGCAACGAAACACATTTCGTCAAGACTAGGTGTTATTAAACCTGAAAGACCAATTAAATCAACATTTTCTTTTACAGCAGCTTCAATAATATTTTGAGCAGGTACCATAACACCTAAGTCAATCACCTCAAAATTATTACATTGTAAAACTACACCTACAATATTTTTACCTATATCATGAACATCACCTTTTACAGTTGCTAAAAGAATTTTTCCCTTTTTAGTTTCTTTTTCTGTTTGATCTTTTTCCATAAAAGGAAGTAGATAGCCAACCGATTGTTTCATTACTCGAGCCGACTTGACAACTTGTGGTAAAAACATTTTTCCGGATCCAAATAAATCTCCAACTTCATTCATGCCATCCATAAGTGGTCCCTCTATAATTTCTAATGGTTTTTTAAATTTTTTTCTCAAGAGTTCTGTATCTTTTTCTATGAATTCATTGATCCCATTTACTAAAGCATATTTAACCCTCTCTTCTGTATTCTTTTTTCGCCAAGACTTTTTAGATTTTTTTTGCTCAACATTTTTACTGTATTTTTTTGAAACTTCAATTAAAGCTTCAGTAGAATCATCACCTCTGTTAAAGAGAACATTTTCAATAGATTTTTTTAGATCAACTGGAATCTGTTCATAAATTGTAATTTGTCCTGCATTAACAATTGCCATATCAAGGCCTGCTCTTATGGCGTGATAAAGAAAACATGAATGCATAGCCTCTCTAACATAATTATTTCCCCTAAAACTAAAGGAGACATTCGACAAACCTCCAGAAACTTTTGCATATGGTAGGTTTTCTTTTATTAATTTTGTAGCCTCAAAAAAATCTAAAGCATAATTATTATGGTCTGCTATTCCAGTAGCAACAGCAAAAATATTTGGATCAAAAATTATATCTTGTAATGGAAAATCAATTTTTTTTAGAGTCGAATATGCTCTATCACATATTTTGAATTTTTTTTCTTTATTATCTGCTTGTCCTTCTTCGTCAAATGCCATAATGACAACTGCTGCACCATAAGATTTTATAAGCTCAGCTTGTTCTAAAAATATATTTTCACCTTCTTTTAAACTGATTGAATTAACAATAGATTTTCCTTGAACACATTTTAAACCCGCTTCTATAACTTCCCATTTTGAAGAATCTAACATAAAAGGAACTTTAGAAATATCAGGTTCAGATGAAATTAAATTCAAAAATTTAATCATTGCATTTTTTGAATCTAATAATCCCTCATCCATATTAATATCAATTATTTGTGCACCATTATCTATTTGTTCTTTTGCTACAGAAACTGCTTCGTCATAATTATCCTCTAAAATTAGTTTTTTGAATAATTGAGAACCCGTAATATTTGTTCTTTCACCAATATTAATAAATTTTATATTTTGTTTCATTTCACTTAAAATTAAACGCTTCTAATCCAGAAAGTCTTAATATTTCACTTTTTTTTATTGGTTTTCGTGGGGGTATTTTTAAACTTGCATATCTCATTTGTCTTATATGTTCAGGGGTTGNTCCACAACAACCACCTANAATATTTATATAATTATTGTCACCCCATTTTTTTACAAATTTCGCCATTGACTCTGGTGTTTCATCATAACCACCAAATGCATTAGGTAAACCAGCATTTGGATGAACACTTACAAAGGTTTCTGAAATTCTGCTCAATTCAATCAAATGGGGCTCAAGCTCTTTTGGTCCTAATGCACAATTTAAACCAATTATAATAGGATTAGAATGNATTACCGAATTATAAAAACCTTCAATTGTCTGTCCAGATAAAGTTCTTCCAGATAAATCTGTAATTGTTGCAGAAATCATTGTTGGTATCTTCAAATTATTTTTTTTTCCCACTTTATTTATAGCCATTAATGCAGCTTTTGCATTTAAAGTGTCAAAAACAGTTTCTATCATGATTAAATCTACATTACCTTTGATTAAAGCATCAACTGATACTTCATAATCTTTAACTAATTCATCAAAAGTAATATTTCTAAAACCAGGGTCACTAACATCCGGTGATATCGAACACGTTCTATTAGTTGGCCCAAGAACTCCTGCAACCAATTTTATATTTCCAGGATTTTTAGACATATATTCCTCAACACTATTCCTTGCTAATTCTGCTCCTTTAAAATTCAGTTCATATGAATGGCTGTCACAATTATAATCTTTTTGAGAAGTCATCGTTGAATTAAAAGTATTAGTTTCAATTATATCTGCACCAGCTTCCAAATAAGAGAGGTGAATATTATAAATTAATTTTTCTTTGGTAATATTTAAAATATCATTATTTCCTTTAAGAGAATTTTTGAAATTTTGAAAAGCTTTTCCTCTAAAATCTTCCTCTGATAGATTTTCTTTTTGAATCATAGTACCCATCGGACCATCAAGAATTAGTATTTTTTTTTCTAGAATTTTTTTTATTTCTTCTTGTGTTTTCATAATTTATATTAATCCTTTAAAGTCCTTAATCCAAGAATATGACAGATTGCAAATGATAAGTCAGCTCTATTCAGAGTGTAAAAGTGAAAATCCTTAATACCCTCATTAATTAATATTTTACATTGATCATGAACGATTGTAGCAGCAACTAATTTTCTTGTTTCAGGTTCAGAGTCTAGTCCTTCGAACATTTTTAGTAACCAATTAGGCATTTTGCACTGCATTTTTTTTGCAAATTCAATTGTTTTTTTACAATTAGTTACTGGCAAGATTCCAGGAATAATAGGTATTTTTATTCCTCTTTTAATTGCTCCATCTAAGAATTTTGTAAAAAAGTTAGGATCAAAAAAAAATTGCGTAATTGCTTTTGAAGCTCCTAAATCTACTTTTTTCTTTAACACATCATACTCTTGCTCAAGAGATACAGAATCTGGGTGCATTTCAGGATAAGCTGAAACTGTAATATTGAAATTATATTTTTTTTTTAAAACTAAAATTAAATCTGTAGCATACTTAAATTCATCCGAAAAATCTTTTGTTTGAATTTTTGGTTTATCTCCTCTTAAAGCTACAATATCTCTAATTCCAGAATTCCAATAATCTTCAGCTATTCTCTCAATTTCCAACTTAGACGAACCAATACATGTTAGATGAGCTGCGGGTATTAGCTTAGTTTTATTTTTAATATCTTTTACAAGATTATGAGTATTTTCTCTCGTAGAACCCTGAGCACCGTAAGTTACGGATATAAAAGATGGGTTAAGTGGTTCAAGTCTCTTAATATTAAACCATAGAGATTCCACGGCTTCTTTGTTTTTTGGAGGAAAAAACTCGAATGAAACTTTAATTTTGTCAGATTTCTGTGGCATAAATACAAATAATTTAATTAATTTAAATATTTTTTAAATTTTTATTTTTTATGTTTATTTTTTTAATATATAATGTTTTAAATTAATAGATATTAATTTAGTGTAAACAACATATGGTAAAAAAAAGTTCATACATCACCAATATATTGGTTTATTCATTAACTGTCCTTATTTCGTTNTTTTTTATTAAACCCAGTTATTCAGATGAACTGAATAATAATGATCCTTGGGAGAATGTTAACAGAAATATTTTTGAATTTAATAACACGCTCGATGATAATGTTTTTGTTCCAATTGCAAAAGCTTGGAGAAAAGTTCCAGATATTCCTAGAGAACCTTTAGCTAATGCAGCTTCCATGGCTAAAACACCAGTAAGCTTGGGTAATGCAATATTACAGCTAAATAAAAAGAGTGTGGGGGATATTATTGCTAGATTTATTATCAATGTTACCTTTGGTTTAGGTGGATTATTTGATGTAGCTAGCACTGAAGAGTTTGGAGGAATTAGAGAAGTAGAAGAAGATTTTGGACAAACTCTTGCCACATGGGGGGTTCCTGATGGACCATACGTTATGCTTCCAATTTTTGGACCATCAAGTGTGAGAGATTCAATTGGTATGGGTGTTGATGCAATCACGAATCCTTTGTCATTTGCTTACAGAATGAATGGAATTGGGTTAGAAGGAAGATTATCTGGTCCAGTTATTAGAGGAGTCGATAAGAGAGAGACATATCTTGACTACGTTGAAGAGATGAAATCTAGTTCTTTGGATTTTTATGCTACAATGAGAAGTTTATACAGACAAAAAAGAAAAAAAGATATTTCAGGTGAAATGGAAAATGAAGAAGTGTCACTAGATCTTTTACCTGTAGATGTCTATGATGATTCTGATTTAATCGAAGAGGTTGAAAAAATTGTAACTACAGGGATGGACAAGACAATTATATCAACACCTGCTTCTTACAAAAGTTCGTTACCTTCCTCAAATTACCCAGATTACAACGAATTTCCAGTTTCATATACAAACTAATTTAATTATGAGATTAAACCTAAAATTTTTTTTTTCGATAATATTGTTTATTCCAGCATTGNCACTTTCGAACGAAAATCTTGATAAAAGTAAATTATTTATTGAAAAACTAGGACAAGAAGTAATGGGTAAAGTATCTAATCCATCAATTACTGAATCTCAAAGATATAATAATTTTAAAAANATATATTTGTCTGCCTTTGATAATTATTATATATCTAGGTTTGTTCTAGGAAGACATTGGAAAAAAATTGATAAACAAATACAAAGTAGATTTGTAAAATCCTTTAATAATTATGTAGTAGCTACTTATGCACCAAAATTTAAGGGCTGGGAAGGCGAAGTTAAAGCTATTGATTCTAGTATTGAAAATAATTATTACAATGTAATAACTGATATTATTAATAAGGATGGTCCTATTCTTAAGTTACAATGGAAAATGTATTTAAACAAAAATCAAAAGTTTAAAATTTTAGATGTGAATATTGATGGTGTTAGTATGCTAGTTACGCAAAGAGCAGAATTCTCCTCTGTAATTAAGAATCATCCAAAAGGAGTTGACGGACTTATTGATGCGATGGAAGAAAAAACTTCAACAACCGACTCCTAAAATTTTAAATCTTAGAATTTTACATTATTAAAAACTATTATTGATCTTGGTAGGCCCGGAGGGACTTGAACCCCCGACAACACCGTTATGAGCGGTGCGTTCTAACCAACTGAACTACGGGCCTAAAACCATTTATCATAGTTTATTTAAAAATTATAGATTATTGATTAGTTATACATAAAACACTTAATAATTCAAATAAAACCAATACTTAATGCCGAAGAAAACTACATATATTTAGCATTAAAAAATTATTTTTTATTTTAGTTATCTAGGAAACTTCTTAATTTTCTTGATCTGCTGGGATGTTTTAACTTTCTTAAACCCTTTGCTTCAATTTGTCTTATTCTTTCCCTGGTAACAGAAAATTGTTGACCAACCTCTTCTAAAGTGTGGTCTGTATTCATTCCAATTCCAAATCTCATCCTTAACACCCTCTCTTCTCGAGGAGTTAATGTTGACAAAACACTTGTTGTTGCTTCTCTAAGATTATTTTGGATTGCCGCATCCAATGGTAACTTAATCGCTTTATCTTCGATAAAGTCTCCAAGATGACTATCATCTTCATCGCCAACTGGTGTTTCCAGACTTATTGGTTCTTTTGCAATCTTAAGAACCTTTCTTACTTTTTCTAAGGGCATACCAAGCCTTGATGCAAGTTCTTCTGGTTGTGGTTCCACCCCATTCTCATTTAAAAGCTGTCTAGAAACCCTAACAAGCTTACTAATAGTTTCAATCATATGAACAGGAATCCTAATGGTTCTTGCTTGATCAGCTATTGATCTCGTTATTGCCTGTCTAATCCACCAAGTTGCATATGTAGAAAATTTATAACCTCTCCTATATTCAAATTTATCAACAGCTTTCATAAGACCTATAT
>PALU01000042.1 GCA_002706585.1 Rickettsiales bacterium | reverse complement strand
ATTAACTTTACTCAATAAAGGGCCCTTGTAACATTTTTTTTTAAAAATATTTTTTTTTTTTTCATCACAATATATTTCAATTTCAACAGTTCCGTCATTACAATTCTTTACCCATCCAACGAAATTCAAATTATCCGCAAGCCTTTTTGTCCATGCTCTATAGCCAACACCTTGGACTCGTCCGAAAATTTTAAAAAAAAAATTTTTTTTATTCATCAAGATCTCTATATTCTATATCAGTTATTTCGTTAGTATTTTTTTTATATTTTTTATGCATATTTTTCTTGAGATCTTCGGGAACATACCTCGAAATAAAACTTCTAAATGACTTGAAAAGTAATATCAAACCCAAAACATCGGTGATAAACCCAGGTATCAATAGTAATATTCCTGCAATTTTTTTGTATATCCAATTTTCAGGAGTTTCAGTTATCTCTTTAATGTTTAAACCAGTTTTAAGTAAGTATAGTCCAAAAAAACCAGTTATAAGAATAAAAAATATAGCTGGGAAAAAACCAAATAGATCACCAAATAAAATAAATGCTATAATTTCTAGTATTGGTAAAAAAATAATTAATTTTAGATTCATAATGATTATTTATCATCAATATTATAATAATAAAACAGATTGAAATATTTAAATGCTCTCATTTTTTCAAAGTCTTGCTAATTTTTTACTTCCTTTTCTTTTGGGAAGCCTTATTTTTTTTGCTGCTATTGTCGCTCCCAATACATTCGCAACACTGGAAGAAAAGAATGCTCGAAAATTTATTCGTTCAATTTTCCCTAAATTATATCTTTGGGGTGGGATTTTTAGCTTTTTGATTTTTTTATGCTTATTAAGTTTTAATAATTTCTTTGCATTTTTAATGTTCATTGTTTTTTTCGGTTTTGTCTATTCAAGACAATTTTTAATGAAGTTAATTAACAAGGCTGCTGATAAAAAAAATAACGAAAAAAACTTTAAGAAACTTCATACTTTTAGTGTTGTCATATTTGTTTCTCAGCTTCTTATAATGTTAATACTTTTTGTTTTATTGTAAACTATGAACTTTATTCAAGAATTCATAGTCTACTTTTTTGAATCCAAACGATTCTCAACTAATTAACTTAAAGGGTTTATTTTTATCTCCTAAGTCAGATAAAACAGTTAAAGCATCATCAAAATTTTCGTCAATCATAAGTTTTGACGGAGTGATCAACACTTTTATTTTCGCTTTCGTAGCAGATTCTAAGCCACGGGGAGAATCTTCTATTGCCAAACAAGCTGAACTTGGTAATTTTAGATTCTCTAATGCCCATTCATATATTTCTGGTGACGGTTTTTTATTTTCAGTGGTCTCACCATGAGCAATTACATCAAATAAATCATCTGGATTAATATTCAGACCATTAATAAATAAATCATTAAGGTTATTCTTTGATGCAGAAGAAACTAGCCCTGTTCTTATATTTTTTTCCTTTAATTCTTTTAAAAGCCTTAAAATTCCTGGTCTTGGTTTGATTTTTGATTCTTTCATATAATCTGAAAAGATATCGTTTTTTGTTTGTAGAATAGACGTAATATATTTATTTAAATTTTTATATTCCAACATTTCTGGCCAGGCTCTGTTGATATGATAAGTTATTCTCTCCTTTCCTCCACCAACATTAATTAATTCTTTGTAAATTGCTTCGTCCCAATACCAATTTAATCCAAATTCCTTAAATGATTCATTGAACGACATCCTATGAAAGTCTTCAGTTTCAGCTATTGTTCCGTCTGCATCAAAGAGTACTGCACTAAGATCCATCTTTTATCCTTTTAACAATATTACTAGTTGAATTTCCTTTTATTAATGGAACTAACTTAACCTTTCCATTCCATTTTTTTATTGATTCTGAACCAACTACATCACTAATTTTATAGTCTTTACCTTTAAAAATAATATCAGGTTTTAAACTCTCAATAAGTTTAATTGGCGTTAATTCATAAAAAATTATTATCAAATCAACAAAATTTAGATTTTCTAGAATCGTAGCTCTTTCATTTTGAGGAACTATAGGTCTATTTTTTCCCTTAAGTTTTTGCACAGATGAATCACTGTTTAAACCAAGAATTAAAATATCGCATTGTGACCTAGCTTGTTTAAGAAATTCTATATGTCCTGTATGAACTAAATCGAAACATCCATTAGTAAAACCTATTATTTTATCATCAAAATCTTTTAAAAGCTGTTTTGCCTTTATGAGTGATGAAACTTTATCTTCTACTTCAAATTTTTTTTTTATTTCCTGTCTTTTTACACTGGCAGTTCCAAATTTTCCAACTGCAACACTTGCAGCTGAATTTGCAATTTTTGCCGCATGAATAATCTTTTTTCCTCTTGAAAGTTCTACGGATAAATATGCAACTACAGTATCACCAGCTCCAGAAACATCAAATACTTCCTTAGCTTCTGACGATAAATTTACAGATTTATTTTTACTCATTACAGTCATTCCTTTTGAACTTCTTGTAGTTATTACATTGGAAAAAGAATATTTTCTTGCAATTGTTTTAGATAATTTTTCAACAAGCTTATCTGAATTCTCAGAATCTTCAGGAAAATTAGTTGCTTGCAAAAGTTCTTTAAAATTAGGAGTTATTATATCTGCATTTGAATATATGGAAAAATCTTTTCTTTTGGGATCTACAATAATAATTTTATTGTTTTGCTTTGAAATTTTTATGATATTCGAGATTAAGTTTCTATTTAAAACTCCTTTGTTATAGTCAGAAATAACAACTACTTCGCACTTTTTTATAAGTTGGTTGAATTTTTCTAAAATTTTTTGATTAGTTTTTCCACTTATTTGACTAACATTTTCTTTATCAACCCTGAGAATTTGTTGATTGCCTGAAACATATCTCTTTTTTTTAGTGGTACAACGTGAACTCTCTACTATCAAATCAAAAGATAATTTTTTGAAATCTTTTAATAAATTTTTAAGTATTTTAGCTTCTTCGTCTGAACCTATAACTGATATCAGATGGCACATTCCGCCAGCTGAACAAATGTTTCTTGCAACATTTCCACAACCACCAATTGTATTTGATTCTTCATCTAATCTAAGAACAGGTATTGGTGCTTCAGGAGATATTCTTGTTATCTCGCCTTTTGAATAAGTATCTAAAATTATATCCCCTACGCATAATATTCTAAGATCTTTGAATTTTTTTCTCAATTTCATAATTAATTTCTTTTTAGTAAATTTTCAAAATACTCAACGGTACTCATTAATCCTTTTCTTCTCTTGTATTTTGGTTGCCAATTTAGTTTCTGTTTTGCAACTTTTATATCTGGACATCTCTGCTTAGGGTCATCTTGTGGCAACTTTTTATATATAACTTTTGAAGAACATCCAGTTATACTTATTATTTCTTCTGCAAGATCTTTAATTGTAATCTCTGATGGATTTCCAAGATTTACAGGTCCTGGAAAATTATCTTTTTCCATCATTAAAAAAATTCCCGAAACTAGGTCATCAATATAACAAAAGGATCTTGTTTGAGAACCATCACCATAAACGGTTATATCCTGATTTTTTAGAGCTTGGATAATAAAATTTGATACTACTCTACCGTCGTTAGGCTGCATTCTAGGTCCATAAGTATTAAATATTCTAATAACCTTTACATCAATATTATGTTGTCTTCTGTAATCCCAAAAAATTGTTTCAGCGCATCTTTTCCCTTCATCATAACACGCCCTTGGCCCATCTATACTTACAGAACCTTTATAACTTTCACTTTGTGGATGCATTTCAGGATCACCATAAATTTCAGAAGTAGAGGCCTGCAAAATTCTTGCTCCTGTTCTTTTTGCCAAACCTAGCATATTTATTGCACCGTGAACGCAAGTTTTAACAGTTTGAACTGGATCATTTTGGTAATGAATAGGAGATGCCGGACAGGCAAAGTTGTAAATCAAGTCTACCTCTAAAAAAAGAGGAAAAGTAACATCATGTTTTATCAGCTCAAAGTTCTTATTATCTAATATCTTCTCTAAATTATTTTTGTTTCCTGTATAGAAATTATCACAACAAATAACAGAATGTCCTTGCTCTATAAGTTTTTCACAAAGATAAGATCCTATAAAACCAGCTCCGCCAGTAACTAAAATTCTTTTTATCATCTTAATTCAATATCAATTTCTACAAAATCATCTATTCCAACAAAGAAAGATGCATCTTCAAAGTTGGGGGGGCCAAAAAAAACTTCAGCATCATTACTAAAACCATATTTTTCTTGGGGAATGGACCAAAATGTATCAAACTCATCATTAGAATTCTCATCATGAAAAATAGCTACAGCATAATTTGATTCTTTGAGATCTTCAATCAAAAGTCCGTCTTTAAAAATCTCTTCTGCATCTTTAACTAATCCTAATATCTTTCCTTTTTTCTCTGGAAAAGATTCACCTTTATTATACAACGCAAAATGAATTGAACCAACTTTCTCATTAATATTTTTAACGTTAATCTTTAATTTCCCAGCCCACAANGGATTNGAAAGAAAAACTAATAAAAAAGATAAAATTTTAATATTCATATTCTTTGTTATTTATTACAAAGATTAGTATAATAAATTTTTTAAACATATAAGCCAAATTAAATGAGAAATAATTTATTTTCAATATTGTGTGGATTGTTTTTTTTCTTGTTTACCTTTAATTTTTCTATTGCAGATGAAGAAGATAAACTTTCCTCTATTCAAATAATTCAGTCTTCAGAATTAACTATTAAAACCCTTTTAGAAAATGAAGATATTTCAAATTTTAGAGAATATATATCTAATTGCAGAGGGGTTTTGATATTTCCCAATGTATATGAAGGTGGTCTGCTTTTTGGAGCGAAAGGTGGTAACGGCTTACTTTTAATTAGAAAATCAGAAGGTGAATTTTCAGGTCCCTTTTTTTTTTCAATTGGTGGATTGAGNGTGGGGTTACAAATTGGTGTAAAAAAGGGAAGAGTAGTTATGACTGTAATGACAAATAGAGGCTTAAAGTCCGTACTTAAAGAAAGAGTTAAATTTGGAGTAGACGTAGACGCAGCAGTTATATCTGAAGGAGTTGGATATTCAGCAGAAAGTACGATTCGACTGGCTGACATATATTCTTTTTCTGATAATTCTGGACTTTTTATTGGTGGATCACTTGAGGGATCTTATCTTCAACCTAGAAATGACCTAAATTTTTCAATACATAAGAAAAATTTTACTTCAAGTGAAATGATAAAAAGTAAATTACTAAGTCAAGAAGCACAAAATCTTGCAAAATTGATAAAAAAAATAGAAAATAATGTTCAATAAAAAACAGCAAACAGCTGTAATTTTTTGTGGACATGGTTCAAGAAACAAAGAATATAAAAAAAGTTTCTTAATTTTTAAAAACAAAATAAAAAAAAACCTAAATAAATTTGATTACTTTCATTGTTTCATTGAAATAGATGAGCCATCAATTGAAAATTGTTTATCTGAGATTGTAAAAAAATACAAAAAGATTTTATTTTTTCCTCTATTACTTTTTAACGGTGATCATTTAGAAGAAGATGTTAAAAAAAAAATAAGAACCTTTAATAATTTAAGTGGAAATAAAATTATTTTGCTAAAAAAACTTTCTTTAAAGAAAGAAATTTTGAGCATATACCAAAATATTATACAATCTTATATAAAAAAAGATTTCAATAATTGTCTTATTACATCGTGTTCTGTTAGCAAAAATTTAAATGTAAGAAATGAATTAGAGAAATATACAAATCTTATTTCAAGAAAAATTAAAATTTCATGGACAAAATTTTGTCAATTTGGAGAAGAAGAAAAAGTATTAAGTGAATTAAGTCAAGAATTAAATAAAAATACTTCTAATTTAATTCTACATCCAATTTATTTTTTTGATGGGTTTATATACAAAAACGTGTGTATTAAATTTAAAAAAAAATTTAAAAAAATTAAGATATTAAGACCCTTATCATATAATAAAGAAATTTTAGAGTTAGTCCAAAATAAACTTTTAGGGGTTAACTAATTTATTAATTAAATCTAAAATTCTCTTGTCTCTTGCCTTTTTAGCATAGTCTAAAATTGTTTTGCCACTAAAATCAGTCAATTCCACATCAATTTTTATCTTACTTAAAGTCTTTACTGCTTCAAAATTCATAGATTCAACTGCCATCATTAGGGCTGTTCGACCTAATCTATCCTGAGAGTTAATATTACAGCCTGAATCAATGATCTCAATAATCAATCTAGATTTCTTATTTGTTACATAATAAGTCAACAATGATGCTTTGTTAAGTATCATAACATTTGGATCTGCTCCATTTTTTAATAATAATTTAAACATTTTCAAGTCATCATTTTTAAGGGCATATGCTAATGGGACCATTTTTTTTGAATCAAGTTCATTAATAGAAATTTTTTTTACATTTGAAGATAACCCTTCCTCTAACATGTTCATTACTTTGTCATAATCTGATTTTTTAACGGCTGATAAAAAAACTGAATCTAAAAAAATATCACTATCATCTAAAGAAATTACATTTAGAGGTAAATAAATTATAAAAAGAAAAAGTGTAAAAAATTTTAAAAATGATTTAATCATTTCAAATGTTTATCAAATTATGAAATCAAATAAAAATAAAAAAATCTATATTTTTAATTCTTCAAAAGATGACATTCTTGACTTTACACTTGAATTCATCGATAAAATTAGAAAAGTTGATTGTGTAGTTTCGTCAAAAGATTTAAAAAAGCAAACCAAGGCATTTATTTCAGACAATTCTAATAAGCTAATTTTGATACAAAAAAACAAAAATCTAATCTTAAAAAATATTCTATCTCTTTTTTCTATATTTAATGAAATTCTATATTTAAAATTAAGTAATAATTTTTTTGATAATTTTTTGGAGGAAAAAATTTTTTTTCAAAACAACGGTATTCAAGCTGATATACTTCTAAACACAATAGATATAGTAGATATTTTGAATCAAAAAAAATTATTTTTAACGAATAGAAAAAAAAATTCTGCCATAATATTTTCTCATAGTCTTAAGAATAAAGACTTAAAGAAAATACTCATTAAGGGTGGTATTGGTAAGATGGTTATAAAATTAGAGACCAAAAAACAATTGATTGATTTCCATAAAATTATAAAAGAAAATTCGTATTTTAAAAAAAATTATAAATTTAATTTAATTTCTGAAAATAAATTATTAAATATAAATTTGAAAAGTAATGATATGGTTAGTGGAATTGTGTTAAAAAAAAATAACTTTTTTCTGATTGTAGATGAAGATGTCAAAATTTAAATTAATATTTAAAAAGAATTTTTATCTAGCAATTATTTTATTATTGACAATAGTGCTTGGATTATTTGTTATTAATCNCTTAAAAAAAAATACTAGTACGTCCATTATGATTGGTGGAAATTTTTCCCTTACTGATCAAAACGGTGAAATTTTTATCTCAAAAAATTTAAAAAAAAAAAAACTTATATATTTTGGTTACACATCTTGTCCTGATGTATGTCCTTTTGATCTATTAAAACTTTCTAATTTACTTTATGAAAACCCAGTCTTAAATCGAACTTTGCAAGGTATCTTTGTTTCTATTGATCCTGACCGAGATACTTCAGATGTATTAAAAGACTATTTAAGTAATTTTAACTCTAATATTATTGGATTGACCGGCTCGAATGAAAAAATTAACAAAATAAAAAAAAATTTTAGAATTTATGTAAAATTTAACAAGAAAAATTTGAAGGATACTAGCTATCTTGTTGATCATACAATTTTGTTTTTTTTATTAGATGAGGATGATGAATACATTACTCATTTTAGGCCCAATGAATTAGAATTAAAAATATTTAAATATATTTAAATTTAAAAAAAATTCTCTAAAATTTTTTCAAAAACATTCCTCTTTTTTTCAAATTCTCGACTTTTTTTTATTATTTCATCAATTTTTGATCTCTGACCTTTTTTTGTATCAGAAGCTATGAATGTTTTTTGTAAGCTTCTAGATGGTGCGTTGCCATGTGCTTTAATCATAAAATGCTTCCACAAATTGGCTGGAGCTGTTCCCCCTGTAATATCCTTCATAGGTGAGTCATCATCATTTCCGAACCATACACCAGCAACTATATCAGAGGTAAATCCAACAAACCAAGCATCCCTAAGTGACTGACTTGTACCGGTTTTTCCTGCTGCTGGTCTATTAATATTTGCATTCTTTCCAGTTCCAGATCTTATTGTTGATTCTAACATTCCAATCATAGTATTAGTTACTTTAGGTTCAATTACCTGACCTAGGCCTTTTCCTTTCCTCATAAAAAGAACTTCACCAGATGTATTTTCTATTGATCTGATACCATGAACAAAAACCCCATTACCTCTATTCGCCAAGACATTGTATGCAGCAGTCAATTCTAATAGATTTACTTCTGAAGCACCAAGTGCTATTGAAGGAGAATCCATTAATGGACTTGATATTCCAAGGGATTTTGCAATTTTAATAACATTTTCTCTACCTACTTCTTCAGATAATTTAACTGCTATAGTATTAATTGACTTTGCAAATGCGTCATTAAGAGAAACTTCACCAACATATTCTTTCTTATAATTTTNTGGTGACCACCCATTTATATCAATTTTTGAATCTATCATAAAATCATCTGGTGAAAAGCCACCCTTCAAACCAGCAAGATATACAAAAACTTTAAATGCTGATCCAGGTTGTCTTTGAGCTTGAGTTACTCTATTAAATTGAGAATCTCCATAATCTCTCCCTCCTATCATCGATAAAACACCCCCATTTAAGTTCATTGCAACTATTGCTGATTGACCAGCAGATGGATAATTTAAGGTAATTTTATTTACTGAATCTTCTGCAATTTTTTGTAATTGTACATCCAAAGTTGTTCTTATAATTAAATCTTCTTTTATTTCTCCTAAATAAGACTTAACCCTTGGTAACAACCAATCAATAAAATATCTAGTGCTTTTAGGAGCTGAAGTAAACTTATTATATTTCTGATTAGTTTTCTTAGTTTCCAAAATTTTTTCTACGGTTATTAATCCACTCCTTGCCATATTATTTAAAACTTTTGTGGTTCTAATTTTTGATAATTCTTCATTAGCAATTGGGTTATATCTTGATGGAGCTTTGAGTAAACTTGCAATGAGAGCACATTCATAAAGATTTAGCTCTTCAACTTTTTTATTAAAATATTTTTCTGAAGCAGCTTGAACACCATAAGTGCCTGATCCCAAATATACTCTATTTAAATAAATACTCAGAATCTGTTTTTTTGAAAATCTCATTTCAAGCCATAAGCTTAAAATTAATTCATGAAATTTTCTTGTAAAAGATCTTTCTGGTGTTAAAAAAAGATTTTTTGCTAACTGTTGGGTAATTGTGCTTCCCCCCTGAAGGATTTTTCCAGCTTTAACATTCACGACTATAGCTCTTAAAACTCCCTTAATATCCACACCGGGGTGGCTAAAGAATCTTTTATCTTCTGTTACTATAACTGCATCTATTAAATTTTTAGGTAATTGTTTATAATTAATCGATTGTCCGTATATATCACCGTATGAAGCTATAATTCTACCTTGTTTATCAAGAAATGTAATACTTGGTTGTCTTGAAATCTGAATTGATTCAGTTTCAGGAAGATTTAACAATGACCAGATTACTGCTACGCTTGTAAAAAGAACTAGCCAAATAAAAATTACAAAAGACCATTTAACAGCCCTCATAACAATAGTTCTCCTAGCATTAATATATTCTAAACGTCCAGATTAGAAACCTTTTTAGCGTTAGATTGAATAAAGATTTTTCTTTTCTCTACATCGTCTCCCATTAATTCTTCAAAAATGGTATCCGCTTTTTGAGCATCTTCAATTCTAACCTTCAAAATTGATCTATATTCAGGGTCCAAAGTTGTTTCCCATAGCTGGTCAGGGTTCATTTCTCCTAAACCCTTATATCTTTGAAAGGATACACCTTTTTTTACAAAATTAAGTCCTTTAAGGATTAACTCTTTAGGGGTACTTATGGTAAAATCATTATCTTTAATANTAAGTATTAACTGTCCTAGGAAATATTCTTGCATAAAACCGCAATATTCATTTAAGTTCTTAATTTCATTACTCATAATTTGTTCAAATGAAATTAAAAATCTTTCTTGTACCTTATTCTCATTTTTTGTAAAAAGTAGTCCATTATCTTTTTCAACGCTGGCTTCCCATTCATCGCCAAAAGAATTCAATCTTTTTAAAATATATTCAATAGAGCTTTGTGATTTTTTTTCGTCATGAAAATTTGAGATTTCAAGAATCCCAGAAATTGCAGATTGCTCTAAGAGGTGATAGTTATTTTGATTTCCTTTACTCAAAATTTCAAGGATCTTATTAAAGTTAATTGTCCTTTCCATTAATTTTCTTAATTCAACTCCTTTTATACCTGAACCATCTGATTTCTTGAGAACTGAAACATTAACTAGTTCATCTATAAAATAATCTTCTAATTCTTTATCATCTTTAAGGTATAGATTGGTTTTACCTTTCTGAATTCTATATAAAGGGGGTTGGGCAATATAAACAAACCCATTAAGAACTAATTCAGCCATGTGTCTGTAAAAAAAAGTAAGNAGGAGGGTTCTAATATGTGAACCATCAACATCAGCATCTGTCATTATTATAATTTTGTGATACCTTAAATTTTCAATATTAAAATCCGTAAAATAACCTGCACCCAAAGCCTGAATAAGCGTTGCTATTTCTGCAGAACTTAAAATCTTATCCCTTCTTGATTTTTCTGTGTTTAGAATTTTTCCTTTTAAAGGAAGGACTGCTTGATTTTTTCTATCCCTTGCTTGTTTTGCAGAACCACCTGCAGAATCACCCTCAACAATAAATAATTCACAATTTTCAGGCAACTTATCTTGACAATCTGCAAGTTTGCNAGGTAAAGAACTTATTTCTAAAGCTGAATTTTTTCTTGAAACTTCTCTTGCTTTTCTAGCAGCCTCTCGCGCAGCAGCAGCTTCAAGAATCTTTGAAATTACTAATTTAGAATCTTTTGGGTTTTCCTCAAACCAGTTTCCAAGATTTTCAGAAACAATTGATTCAACTATAGGTCTAACCTCGGATGAAACTAATTTATCTTTAGTTTGTGAAGAAAATTTTGGATCAGGCACTTTAACAGATAATACACATGTTAATCCTTCTCTTGCATCCTCCCCAGAGAGGTTAATCTTATCTTTTTTTTGTAGACCCAAAGTATTAGATGCATTGTTTATTGTTCTGGTTAAAGCTGATCTAAAACCCGCTAAATGAGTACCTCCATCTTTTTGTGGAATATTATTTGTAAAAACCAAGCAATTTTCGTGATAACTCTTATTCCATTGCAATGCCATTTCAATGTTGACACCATCGTTAGAACCTTTACAAGAAATCACATCACTAATTATAGATTCTTTTGATTTATCTAAAAAATTTACGTAAGCTTTTAACCCACCTCTTGAGGAAAGGGTTGACTCAACTTTTTCATCTAACCTTCTGTCAGTTATTTTTATTTGAACTCCAGAATTTAAAAAAGCAAGTTCTCTCAACCTTGTCTCTAGTCTTTTAAAATCAAATTTTATATTACTAAATGTTTTATTTGAAGGAAGAAAAGTTATTTCAGTTCCAGTGTTAGATGTAGAATTTATTTCTTTCAGTGATGATACTGGTGTTCCATCCTCAAATCGCATAAAGTATTTTTTTCCATCTCTTTCAATCGATAAGTCTAGCCACTCAGATAAAGCATTTACAACTGATACACCAACACCATGAAGCCCCCCAGAAACTTTATATGAATTTTGATCAAATTTTCCACCAGCATGTAACTGAGTCATTATAACTTCAGCTGCCGAAACCCCTTCATCTTTATGTATACTGACTGGAATTCCTCTTCCATTATCAGTTACTGTTATTGAATTATCTTCATTTAGATAAACATTTATTGAATTACAAAAACCTGCTAATGACTCATCAATTGAGTTATCAACAACCTCGTAAACCATATGATGAAGACCAGAACCATCATCGGTATCTCCAATATACATTCCGGGTCTCTTTCTTACCGCCTCAAGACCTTTTAAAACTTTTATTGATTCTGCATCATAATTTTCTGCAGACAATTGATTATTCTCTATTTCCAAAACAACACCATTACTATCCTTTCAATTATATCAATTAATTAGCAACTTTAAACCTATAATCATCAATATTTATCTTGTCGACTAAAGCTCTGAGTTCATTATTTTTTTCTATCCAATCCGTTCTGATATCAGTAATCCATGTTTGCGAATTGAGTCCTTTTAATTCATCTAAAATAAGGTTTGTAAACCTTTGATCAAGATAGGAAAAAACATCATCTAGTAAAAAAATTATTCTTTTAAAATCAGCTTGTTTTAAATATCTTAAAAAAGAAAAAATAATCGTTATGACAATTATTTTTTGTTCACCTGTAGAAAAATTTTCAGCTAATTTATTCTTATTAGATTCATTTACTATCAAATCTGTTTTATTTACACTAAAATTTGTTCTTCCAGTAATAGTATCTTTAATTCGATTTGCTTTGAGCTTTTTTAGGAAAAATTCTTCAACATATAAGGATGGATTTTTGGAGAGCTTACTATCCAATTCTCCTTTTAAACTTATAGTCAATTTGGGCATACCTAATTTTAAATCTATAAGAATTTCGTTTATAGCCTTTAAAAAATTCCTCCTAGAATCGCATATCATCAAACCAGTTAAAACCATTTTTTCTTCAAGAATATCAAGCCAAGAGTTATTAGTTTTTTTTTGTTTAAAATTTTTCAGGATTTTAATTCTTTCTCTTTTGTATTTTTCGTAAGTTACTAATCTTTTTTTGTGAAGCAGATCAACACTAGAAATCATGAAATCTAAGAAATTTCTTCTATCTTCAGAAGTCATCTGAAATATAAATCCCATTCTAGGAACTATCCAGAAAATACTAATTAATTTTTTAATTTCATCAAAACCTGATTTTTTTTCATTTATTCTTATTAATTTACTTAAACCATTTTGAGTTTTTTTTAATCCAAGCCCAATATTAAAAGTTTCTCCATTTTCGCATAAATTGAAATTTGCTCCAAAGACACCTTTGGGATCTTCTAACTCATTATTAATAATATCAACCAAATTAGCATTCTTTAAACCCGAGGAAGAATCTAAAAGGGAAATTGATTCAAGTATATTAGTTTTACCAGAACCATTCTTTCCATGAATAAGAATTATACTTTTTTTTGAATCAATTCTGAGGAATTTATGATTCCTAAAATTATTTAAAACTAATCTTTGGATTCTTAAATTCGAAATCATAAGAAATTATGCTCTCATTTGCATAATCAAAAAAATGGAATTCTTTACTGAATCGCTCTCTAATATAGTAGGTGCAGTATTTTTTGAAAAATGAAATTTCACAGTACCTGTTTTAATAATATTTAAAACATCAAGAATATATCTTGCATTAAAATTAATTGAAATCTCAGATCCAGAAAATTCAACTGAAACACTTTCAGTACCAATTGATTTATCATTTCCGAATGAACTTACAACACATGTATTATTAGATATATCAAATTTAACTGTTCTGAATTTTTCATTAGATATTGTTGAAACTCTATCTATTGTCTCACTAAAACTTTTACAATCAACAATCATAATTTGATCATTATCTTTAGGGATTACACTTTCATAATCTGGAAAAGAAGAATTGATAAGTTTGGAGACAATTTTTATATTTCCTAAAACAATTTTTAATCTTGTTTTAGAAAAACCTAATTTTATTTTTTTATCAAATTCCTCAAGAATTTTTGAAATCTCAAAAACAGTTTTTTTAGGAATAATTATACCTTCGAACGATTGTCCACTTAATTTAGTTGATGTACATTTTGACAATCTATGCCCATCTGTAGCTACTGTTGAAATAGTTTCACCACTTGTGTGAAAATATATCCCATTTAAGTATTGCCTAGATTCATCAACACCCATACAAAATTTACACCTATCAATTAAATTAGAAATTTCTTTCGACTCTAATTCTAAATTAACATTTAGATTTTCATCATCCATTTCTGGAAAATCATCAACTGGCAATGTGGATAATGAAAATTTAGACTTTCCAAAGAAGACATACAATTGATCAGTTTTTTTATCTTTCTTTAATGTTATTTCTGAGTTATTAGGTGCCTTTCTTACTATGTCAAAAAACAGTTGAGACGGCACTGTTATTCCTCCTTTTTCAACTACTTTAGCATCGAGTTTTTCTGTTAATTCCATAGCTAGATCTGTCGCAGATATGTGCAAACTATTATTTTCAGAAGTTATTTTAATATTTGACAAAATAGGGATTGTATTTCTTCTCTCAACCACACTCTGAAAGTGATTAAGACAATCTAGAAGTGAACTCTGCGAAATTGAAAATTCCATTTTATGATTCTAACATTCTTATAAGAAGTTGAACGTCTTCATCAAAACTTAAATCTTTACTTCTTAATTCTTCTACTTTCTTGACTGCGTGAATGACAGTGGTATGGTCTCTATTTCCAAACCTTCTTCCAATTTCAGGAAGAGATCTAGATGTAAGATTTTTTGACAAATACATCGCTATTTGTCTAGGTCTGGCAATTGTTCTTGATCGTCTAGCTGAACTCATATCAGACATCTTTACATTAAAATGTTGAGAAACTCTTTTTTGAATTTCTTCAATATTAACTTTCTTCTGCGATGATCTCAATAAATCTTTTAGAAGATCTTGAGCCATCTCTTGATTAATTTCTCTTCCTACAAGTGATGAGAAAGCCGACAATCTATTTAATGCTCCTTCGAGTTCTCTAACATTTGTAGTTATTTTGTGGGCTAAAAATTCTAAAATATTATTTGGAATTCTTTCAGATAATCTCTCTTCTTTTGCCTGTAATATCCCCAACCTTAGTTCATAGGTTAATGGATGAATATCTGCAACGAGTCCCCAACCAAGTCTTGATCGCATCCTTTCTTCAATACCTTCTAAATCTTGTGGAGACTTATCAGCAGAAATAATCAGCTGTTTATTTTGATCAACTAGAGCATTAAAGGTGTGAAAAAACTCCTCTTGAGTTGAATCTTTACCTGAAATAAATTGAACGTCATCAATCATTAAAACATCAACATTTCTAAATTGTTCTTTGAATGCAACAGTATTTTTAAACCTTAGTGCTTTGATGAAGTGATACATAAACTTTTCTGCAGACATATAAATCACTCTTCTAATAGGGTTTCTCCTCTTTATTTCATGAGCAATTGCATGCATAAGGTGAGTTTTTCCTAAGCCTACACCGCTGTATAAAAACAACGGGTTAAAGGGTACATCTTTAGATTCGGCAACCCTTCTTGCAGCAGCAAAAGCTAGTTCATTAGGTTTTCCTACGATAAAATTAGAAAATGTAAATCTATTATCCAAATCAGAGCTAATTGAATTTACCAAATCATCCTTTTTACCCAGTTCTAAATTTTTTGACAAATCAGAAGATATAGAGGGTTCCTTTGTTGTTTTTTTTGTTGATGATTTTGAAACTTTAATTTCTAAATCATTTATCTTTAAATTTTGAACAAGCCAGTAACTTTTTATTAGATCTAAATATTGTTCTATTATTCTTGTTCTTATGAAGTTAGATGGCACACTTAAGATTATTTTTTGTTCGAATACACTTTCTAAAGTAATTGGTTTTATCCAACTTTTAAATTGAGCGTCACCAATTTTCTGTCTAATTCTTCCGCGCACTGTAGCCCATTGGGCCTGTATTTCCCTAAAATTATTATCTTCCATTGCAATTAACCTTGTTTCCAGGGTAATTTATCAAACTTCCACCCATTTATATTTCCTCTGTGGCCGTCTTTATCATGATTACCTTCAAAACCATCTAAACAATTAAAACAATTCTTATAACCTAAAGAGGTCATAAATTCAGCTGCTGAACGTGATCTAGCTCCAGATCTGCACAAAAAAATTATTGTCGACGACTTGGAAATGTTGGATTGAACTATCTCTTGAAGAAAGCTGTCATTTATCTGCATATCAGGATACTTTTGCCACTCTAAGAAAATTACTTTTTTTCCTAAATCATCAAGACTTGGAACACCAACAAAACCCCACTCAGCAGAGGTTCTGCAATCAACTAAAACACTATCATTTTCAGTCTTTAACGTCTTCCAAGTATCTTTGGGACTTAGGTCCCCTGCGTAGTCTAAATCACTCATAAAATTCCGTAAAGATTAATAGAGTAACTAATAAAAAATTATGAATCAACAAGACAAAAAAAAAAAAAAAAAATTTATTTAAAAGCCTTTTTTTTACTGAAAATTCTAAAAACAATTCCTAATTTAAGGGTTATACAAAAATATGCAGTCAAATTAGGAGGTGGTACAAATCATAGATTTAACTTAAGTGATGAATAT
>PALU01000041.1 GCA_002706585.1 Rickettsiales bacterium | reverse complement strand
TAATCAATAACATTGATTTTGTTGTAAAGAATAAAGAATTTAAGGATTTAAAAATTATTGAAATCAATGCAAGACCTGGACTAAGTACTAGACTCATTTTTAAAAAACTTTTAAGAATTTTCAATAATTCATTTAGTCAAAATAACAAATTCAGAAATCCTTCAAATTTCAACTCCTGTCAAATAATTTATTCCGATAAAAAATTTATTGTAAAAGAAAAAATTTTCCAATTTTTTAAAAAATTATCTTATTCGAAAAAATTTTCTGAATTACCAGATGAAAATGATATTATATTAAAGGGGGAGCCAATTTGTTTATTACATTTAAAAGCAAAAACAATTAAAGAAATGAAAAAAAAAATAGAAAATTATTCTGATAAAATTCGTCAAATATCTAGTTATAAAAAAATGGATTTAAATGACATATAGTATTAACAAAAATACTAACGAATTAATTAATGAATTAGTAAATGATCATAAAAGATTAAATCTTAAAATCACTGAAGGCCCATTAGGTTGCACAATTATTGATGCTGGCATAGAAATATTAGGAAGTATTGAAGCAGGAATTAAAATCTCAGAAATATGTCTTGGTGGACTAGGTAAAGTTAGAATTTTACCTAATGGCAATACAAAAGATTTTGGATGGAATATTTCAGTAGATTCATCACTTCCAGTTATTGCCTGTTTAGGATCTCAATATGCAGGATGGAGTTTAAGTCATAATGATTTCTTCTCTTTAGGTTCTGGGCCGGTTAGATCAATTGTACAAAAAGAGATTATATTTGAGGAATTAAATTATAAAGATAATAGTGATAACACTTGTATTATTCTTGAGGTTGACAAATTTCCACCCTCAGAGATAGTTAAAAAGGTCTCTGATGATAGTAAAATTAAATCAAAAAATTTAACATTTATTCTTACACCAACCACTTCAATTACTGGAAATATTCAAGTGGTTTCAAGAGTTTTAGAAGTTGCAATTCATAAAATACATGAATTAAAATTCCCATTAAAAAGTATAATTCATGGATTAGGTACTGCTCCTTTACCGCCTTTAGCAAATGATTTTGTAACTGGAATGGGAAGAACTAATGATGCAATAATTTATGCAGGGATAGTTCAATTGTATGTTGATGCTCCTGAAGATGAAATAGTCAATTTATCAAAGAGACTTCCTAGTTCAAACTCAAAAGATTATGGAAAACCCTTTAAAGATATTTTTGAAGATTATAATAAAGACTTTTATCAAATTGATGGTTCATTATTTAGTCCGGCATGCGTAATTATTAATTCAATAAAATCTGGAAAATCTTATTCCTCTGGGCAAATTGACTGGGATTTGATTAAAGCTTCATTTTTATAAAATGTTTTCAATCGGAATTTTTGCAGATCTTCATGATTGGCATACTAAAGAGCTACAAATGAATCTGGAAAAAAATGGGTGTAAAGTTTATGTAGTAGATATTTCAAAAATTAAGTTGGAATTTAACAATAAAAAAAATTTTTTATCTTATTGTTCCAATACTTTAAAGTTAGATGCAGTTTGGGTAAGGTTTATAGGTAAGGGTACTCTTGAAGAAATAACTACAAAACTTACAATACTTCATCTTTTGGAAAGTAAAAAAACTTATGTTCATAATTCAGCAGGCACAATTGAAAAAACTGTTGACAAAGTAAGATCATCAGGACTTTTAAGAATCAATAATATAAAAACACCAGAAACAATAGTTTGGTGCAAGAATCAAACTGAAATACCATCCATTGAATTGCATGAAAATTATCTAATTAAACCTATTTTTGGCTCTCAAGGAAAAAATATTTATTTCATTAAAAACTTACAATCTTTAAAAAAAATAAACCCAATTGGAAATATTTTTTATATACAAAAATTTATTGGAAATAAAAATGATTCAGAATTCTCAGATATTAGAATTTTAATTAGCAACCACAAAGTAGTTTGTGGAATGAAAAGAATTTCAAATAAATTTATAACAAATGTATTTCAAGGTGCTAGTTTTAAAAAATTTAAAATTAGTAAAGAGTTAAGAGTACTTTGCAGAAATATTTCAAAAATCTTTGATTTGGGTTATGGAGGAATTGATTTAAAAATTTGGAAAAAGAAAATTTATGTTCTTGAAATAAATGGAATTCCTTCTTGGAAAGCTATACAAACTTTAGAAAAAAAAAATATTTCTGAAATTTTAGTAAAGGATTTTCTAGAAAAAATAAAGAAAAAATGAACTATTCTTTGGGTAAAAAACTTTATATCGATTCTTGTTTNGAAGAACTTGAAATNTTTAAACCAGGAAATCAAAATGTCTTCACAAATTTTTCTTCGTCTAAAATTTTAAAATTTAGAGAAGCAGCCAAAATTTCATCAGATATTTTGTGTGATAAAAATTTGAATTTAGGTGAAAGTATATTTTTTTCTTCAAAAAAATGCTTTGATCAACTTGGTTCAAACTTCAATTTAGGCATCATATTATTGTGCGCGCCAATTCTTAAGATTTTCGTTAGAGGTAAATTTTTAAATTTAAAAAGTTCTTTAGGTTTGATGTTAAAAAATATTACTAAGAAAGAAGGTTATCTGATATTGAAAGCAATAAAATATTCAAGGCCTGCAGGATTAAAAAATTATATTGGTAAAGGTAATGTAAATTCTCAAGATAAATATATTAATTTTAATGAGATTATGAAAATTGGTTCCAGATGGGATAGAATTTCAAAATGCTATACTGATAGTTTCTCTGAAATTTTTGACTTTGGCCTACCATTTTATCGAAAACTCAAGCTTCATCAATGTTCAAATATTGCAGGAATAAATGTTTTTTTAAGCTATCTGTCAAACTCAACAGATAGTCACTTATTGAGAAAATTTGGTAGTAATAAAGCTAGAATGGTTCAAAGGAAAGCAATTTCAATAAAAAAATTAATTGGAAATAAAAGAAAAATGAATTATCAAATCTTAGCTAATTTTGATAAATATTTAAAAAAAAAAAATTATAACCCTGGGACATGTGCAGATTTAACAGTTACAACCTTGCTAATAGATAAAATTATCGATATAGTCAAAAAACCAATTTAATTTAAGTTGGTTTAACTAAACTGTAAAAACGGAGGAAATATGGCCAAAATTACCAAAATGCTAGTAGGTGAATCTCTTGTTGGTGACGGAAATGAAGTCGCTCACATAGATCTTATTATAGGTCCAAGAGGTAGTGCAGCCGAAACTGCATTTGCAAACAGCTTAACTAATAATAAAGACGGGTTTACTGCATTACTTGCAGTGGTTGCTCCAAATTTAATGACTAAACCAGCTACATGTATGTTCAACAAAGTAACAATAAAGGGTGCTAAACAAGCAGTTCAAATGTTTGGTCCTGCTCAGCATGGTGTAGCTAAAGCTGTAATGGATTGTGTTGAGGAAGGAACAATTCCTGCTGATGAAGCTGATGATCTATTCATTTCAGTTGGAGTTTTTATTCATTGGTTAGCTGAAGACGATAAAAAGATACAAGAGTATAACTATAAAGCTACTAAAGAATCTATTGAAAGAGCTGTATCTGGAGAGCCTAAAGTAAAAGATGTCGTAGGTGCTAAAGATTCAGCAGAACATCCATTTGCTGCAAAATGAAATTCATCCGACATGAAGCCATCATCAAAAGCTAGTGGTGGCGGATGGCTTTCAAGGTTGTTTTCATTCTTTAAAAATTAAAATCTAGGGACTTTAAGTCCCTAGAAATTTTTTGGTGGATTAAGTTAGAGATAATCACACCAGTAAACCCCATATTTTTTAACATTCTAATTTGGTTAGAGTATTTTATTCCCCCAGCTATTATGCAATTAAATTTTCTATAATAGGTGATAAGTCCTTTAAGTTTTCTCCAATCTATACCTCTTCCTCCGACTTTTTTTACAAACATAAAAATAAGCTCCGGTTGTTTTTTAAGAGATTTAATTTTGTAAAACCATTTTTTTTCATAACCATTAAAATCTAATGAGATAATTATATTTTTTCTAAGAAAAAAATTATTTAAATTGAAATTCTTTAAATTCTCAGTTCCTAGAATAATATTAAAATTGTTAATCTTTTTTTTTTCAAATATTGAATAAAATTTATTAATTGAAGCAGGATAATTAAAACCACAATCAATTAAAAAATTGATTTTAGGAAATTTTTTTAGAATTTTTTCTATGGTATCCATATTTGGTAACAAATTATTTATTGAATCAAGGTCAGCAAGATAAACTGTTCTCAAATTTATTTCTTTTACTACGAAATTAATTAATTTGCATGGATCTGAAAAATCAATACTATCAATGATTAGTGGCTTATAGTTTAATCTAAAACCTGCAAATGCCTTAACTACTTTACATTTTTTCAAATCAACTGCTAAAATGGTTTTCATATTTAATTTTCCAAATGAATGAATTATTGATAGTTGAATTTTTTACATCCCAATCTAGTATTAATTATACTAAAGAAAAGAAAATTTTTAACGAAGCTTTAAAATTAGTAGACAAAATCTGTTTAGATTTCTCTGAGAATCGACAAATTAGTAAATTACATATTATTAGAAATATTAATCTTAAAAAAATTAAATTAAAAAAAATTAAATATTACAATACAACTGAAGGAAAAGATTTAAAATTTTTTTTAAAAATTTTTCCAAAAGACATTCCTACAATACTAATAGCTCCAGAATCAGATAAAATATCTATCGACCTTTATAGAAATTTAAGAAAAGAGCTAAACTTACAACACAGTAAATTAAATTCTTTAAAAATCTTTTCTTCTAAGCTGAAAACTGCAAAAAAACTTGCATCATTAAATATTCCAACTATTGAATGTAAGGATTTAAAAAAAATAACTAAAATACCTATTATTTCAAAACCAATTTATGGTGCTGGCTCTGAAATGATAAGTATTTTAAAAAAAAATAATTTTAAAATAGATAAAGGATTTGTTTATCAGGAGTATTACCCTGGAAAAAAGGCAAGTTTTTCAATGTTATGTTTTAAAGGAAAATGCAAATTAATAAGTTGCAACTCACAAATTGTATCAATAGATAATAACCAAATTCATCAAATTGGTTCAATTGTTGGAGGGATGGAAAAACATAGAAAAGTTTTCAAAGAACTCGCAAATAAAATTTCAAAAAATTTTAAGGATTTATATGGTTTGATAGGTGTTGATATAGTAAAAAATAAGGAGATTTGGAGAATAGTGGAAATTAATACTAGATTTACAAGTTCTTTTATTGGTCTAAAATCTTCATATGGAGATGATGTGATTAATTTAATTTCAAATTTTTATATCGATAAAAAAAAAAATTTAGAGTCAGAAATAAAATTAATTAGACAAGCAAAGGTCTTTTTTTAATGAAAAGAAAAATTGAGTTTTTAGGAATTGATATAGGTGGAGCGCATATAAAAATTGTTGGGCTTGATAAACAAAAGAAAATAATTCTAGTAAAATATATTAAATTTTATTTTTGGAAAAACAAAGCAAAATTATTCAAATTTTTTGATTTTATTAATTCAATTTCTACACCGCATACGAAAATAGGTATAACCTTAACTGCGGAATTATGTGATATTTTTGAAACAAGAATAGACGGATTTAAAAAAATTTATAACGAATGCAAGAGACTAAAAAATAAATTTTTTTTCTACACATCTTCTAAGGAAGTTTTCACGGTTAAATCAAATACAAAAAAAATAATCTCAATGAATTGGCATGCAACAGGTAAATTTATTTCGAAAAATTTAAGTGATGCAGTAATAGTTGATTTTGGTTCTACAACAACAGACATAATCTGCATTAAAAACAAGATTATAAAAAATTTAAGCTTTGACGATTTTTCGAGATTAAAGAATAATGAACTAATATATACAGGTTTAACCAGAACACCAATATTTGGCATAATGAACGAATTAAGTTTAAATGGTATTAATTATCCTGTAATTCCTGAATTCTTTTCTTCTATGTCAGATGTTTACAGAATAAATAAGTCGCTCGATAAGATTTTAGACATTGATGATACTGCAGATAATACTGAAAAGAACCTTAATCAAAGTTTTATTAGAGTTGCAAGAAATTTTGGTTTTGATTTTGACAAATCTAACAAAGAACTATTAAAAAAAATTTCAAGAAAGCTGATTAATTGTCAAATGAATAAAATAGCTGTTTCTTTGGATAAATTGATTATCAAATTTAATATGTCTAAAAAGGTTCCTATTGTACTTTGTGGAATTGGAAACAAAGTTTTAAGAAATTTTCTAAAGTCAAAAAATATTTTGGAATTTGAAAAATTTACTCATTCCTATAAAAAAAATCTTAAAACTATAGCAACCCATCACGCACCTGCATATTCTGTCGCTTTTCTTCTTTCATCTTTAAAGTAGAAAGATAACTTTTTTAATTTTTCCATACAAATTTCACTTTTTCTATTATTATGAAAACACACCGCCGATCTTAATCCAATTAGATCAGGATTTAAATCAATTAATTGAGGTATCTGATTTTCTTTAAGTTTACCTGCCAACCCAATTTTTATATTATTCTTTTTTAATTTCTTAACTAAATTAGATAAAAAATCTATACTACATAAATTTAGGAGATCTAGGGAATCTTTAGCGTGTGTATCAATTAAAACATTTCTAATATTGTATTGATTTAGTCTACTTAAAAACCTAAGAGATTTTTTATTTTCAGCAAAAAACACTGCTACAATTTTCGTCTTTAATAATTTCTCTGAAATGGATTTAAATAAATTTTCTATCTCTAGTAAATTATTTGTAAAAATTCCAAATTTTATAAAATCTAACCCAAACTCATCAAATTCATTCAATTTAAAAACAATTTCTGCGGGTTTTTTCAAATTTCCAAGAGTTGCAGAAATTCTTTTTCTTTTTCCGTAAAGTTTAATTGCTTTAATTATTTCATTTGAATTCCAAGAACCAATTGCACCATTAAGAGGATTCTTTAAGTCAATAATATCCACGTAGTTTAAATTTCTATTTATCTCTTTTAATTTTTTAAAACTTACCAACAATTTTGTATTCATAAATTCTATTTATTTTTAAATGAATCAAGTATAAAGGAATTAATCCTTTTCCAAGCATCTTTTTCTCTTCTTCCTCCAGTTTTATTTATAGCATTAGATAAGAAATCTAAATCATTAAAAATTTCTTTTTTACTTAAAAATTTTACTCTGGAAGCCAGAATACATGCTTCAATTAATGAAAAATTTGCTCTATTGAATCCATTAAAATTGTTAATCGTTTCTGAATTAATTATTTTGCATTTAAATGTTGGTCTAACTTTATGGTTCTTAAAAGAATCAACAACTATTTCTTCATAAGCAATTGTGCTAGAAATATAAAAACAATCAATTGAGTTACATTTTCTTTTTTTTAAATTCTTTTCGCCAGTAATACATTTTACAAAAAGGGTTGCATCATTGGTATAATTTACAACTGCACATTTAGAGCTCAAAAGATTAGTTAATGTTTGAGACGGAACATAGGGAGATATATAAACGAAGTTACCTTTTTTTTTTATTCCGAATGGTGCAAAATTTACTTTACCTTTTGAATTTACTGTTGAAATAATTGTTTCAAAAATCATTTTTTTTTCTGAGTTATTTTAAGGCTTGGTCTTTCAAGAAAATTTTCCTCAAATCTTCCCAAAACTTTTCCCCATCTTAGATCATTATCTTGATCATAGTTTTTTCCGAGTTCAAGAGCGATTTGAGCCTTTGCTAACTCTACTCCAAGATAAAAGGCGTGACTAGCGTCATTATCAACTTTCATTTGCTCATAAAAATCATATGGATTCTTACCTATCTCGTGAACCAATGAATTAAAAACATTAATTCCATCTTCACCCAGTAATATTCTGAAGTTTCTGTCCTTAACCATCTCTACAATCTCTTTAATTTCATTTTTTGAAAATCTATTCGGTTTTCTATCAGACATACACATCAACCCATTATCAATTCCAAATGGGAGTCTCTGATTTTTTTTTGAAAAAAACATAATTTTTCTAGCAATATCTGTTTCTCTTATAGAGGTTCTACAATGACCACTCACTTGAACAACTAAAACAGCATTGATTGATAATTCTGAAACAAGTCCCATTAATATTGCATTGGCACCAGCAGAATCACAGTCTGTTAATTCTGTTAAATTACCTGTTCCCATCAATATTTTTATATCTGGATATTTTTTTCTCAAATCTCTGTATCTCACAATTGAATCTGTAAAACCATAATGAATTGGGTCTAATATTGGGTCTGCTAAAAATTCCCTTTTTTTTTTTATCATTTTTTTTATTACTCTATCTAAAGAATTCACATCTCCTGGAGTATTTGGGATAATAATTGGCACAGAATCAACTTCATCAATAATATGAAAATTTTTTTCGTTAACACTCAATAAATAATCTGCACCAGCTTTTCCTCCCCTTATAAGTTCTTCTGAATTAGCTGAATCTACCGATACTTTTAAGCCGATTTTTTTTAANTNAAAAATTGTATCNTCTANATGNTTAAAATCTGTATCAGGCATACAACCTAAATCAATNACATTAGCACCCATAGATACATATTTTTTTGCTACTTGTATTATTTCACTTACATCTAAAACTGCCGCATCAACTATTTCTGCAAAGATATCGCATTCGTATTGATCGAGTTCAATTTTACTAGAATCAAGTCCAAAATAGTCAGGAAGATGGCTTATATCATCTGGACCTCTTTCCACAGGAACATCAAAAAATTTTGATAATTTCTCAAGATCACCTCTAAATTTTCCCGGAACAATGATTTTATCAATTTCCTTATCTTTAGAAACTCTTCTCATTATTATATTTTCAGACATCAACGCTGCAACACTAACTCCAACTTGACTTATTTTGTATGAAAACTCTGGTTTCATAATTTTTAAAATTCTTTTCAATTGTCTTTCTGCAAGTTTTCCAGTCAAAAATAAAATTTTTTCAGCCATTTTTTTCTCTTTAGAATTTCTTCATTCAGTTGTTCAAAACTCATAACAACATTAGTATATTCAAATTTTGATAGTTTTTTTACATTTTCCAAGTCAATCTTCCTAGGAAAAACATCAACAATCCCTTTTGGAGCAAGCGTCTTTAATTCAGGAGCTGTATCGCAAGGGAAATAAATACATTGAACTCTGCATTTTCCAGATTGAGCAAATATATTTGTTGCTAAATTATCTGAGATCCCATAAACACACTTAGCAACTGTATTGCTAGAAGTTGGAGCCATAACAAGAGTATGATATAATCCTTTATAAAATTTTCCCACAGTTACCGAACTTGCTGAATTATCTTTAAAAATTTTAATATTATCAGAGATCTTTCCCTTTTTCTTATACATTACTAAAACTTCTTCTGCTGCTTTAGAGACAAACAAATCAACGTTTTCAAGTTCATTAATCAAATCGATTGTTTCATTAAAAAAATGTCCTGAGCCTGTTAATACCCATGCCCAATTTTGTTGTAAGTTTTTCTTTTTCATTTAGTAATTCACATCACATAAATTAGATACCAATTTTCCCCAATCATTATTTTTTTTCAAATATCCCATTATTTCAGGTCCAACTATTTTTAAAATTGTACCTTTAGAAAGATATTTTTTTACATTTTGATCAAGAATATCTTGATTTTGGAGTGTGTTTAAAGAATAAGTATTTGTTTTGCTAAATGACAATGACTTAAGAAAAATAATACCTTTNGAAACTATTTTACTACCTAACCACACAGCAACCGAATCTGAAGTTGAATTCCAATTCTTTTCAAATGATCTTTCTTTTGAAAGAACTTTTGATGGCAACCAAATCTTAATTTTATTTTCATAAAACTCATCTTCTTTATCTGATAAGAAAAAATTTGGGTTTTTTATTTTGAGATAATGAGCAAATATTTCTGTGGCTTTTAAAGCAAGAAAATTTCCAGTCTTTTCACTCATGTTAGAATTTTTATAAGCANATCTTACTGAATCTGCAAAACATCCTCCACCAGTTACAATAACTATTTTCTCATCCTTAAATTTATTAATAAGAGCAGCCAATTCATCTAATTTGGGATTTTTAATCCAACTACCACCTATTTTGAAAATCCACATAGAATAAGTTTTAAATTTATTTTAATCTTGGGCTTTGTTTATTTTCTAATTTATCAATTTCTTTTTTTTTATAAATTTCTATTCCTACACTCTTAGCTTCTTTAAAAACCTCAATTTTTTCCAAATTAATTTTAGCTGAAATTACTCTTATATCACGCAAACAAATTCCTGCGATTTTTTCTGCTAAGGTTTCTAATAAACCCGTATGACCTTTCATTACAAGTTTTTTTATATCTGAAACAATAAATTCATAAGAAACAACATTTTCTATTTTATCACTAATTTTTGAATTATTATCAAAAGCCTCTAGCAGAACAGAAATCAAGATCTTTTGCTTTTTTCTCTTCTCATAATCATGAATTCCAATTAATGCATTTAATTCTAAATTATTTATGAAAATCTTATATGTTTTTTCTTCAGAAATATGATCCTTAATATGAGAAGGAACCCATGCGCCGGTTGAAATGACTGCAAAATTTTCTTTTTTTTTAACCATAAATTAAATCTTTGTTGAAAAAAAAATCAATATAAACCATAAATATCAAATATAATAAAATTTAACAAAGTATTTATGAATATAAAATATATTTTAAGTTTCTTCATTATCCTCCTTATATCTTTTAATAATGTTTTTTCTCAGGATAATTTAAGTGAAGATGATGACTTTTCAGATGCCGTCGATGCAGAGGAAAAAAGGGCTAAATGGGGAACAGAAAAATTTAAGCTTGATCTAATCAAAGAAATGTCTTCAGCAAATGTTTCGTTATTTGTTGACGAACATTTAGAAACAATAAGTGTACCCTCTCGAATATATTATAAATTNGAAAAAGAATCGACTAGAGAAGACAACTTTATCGGTAATGTAGTTTTAAATATAGTAAAGGTTAATGATGACAAAACAAAGCACATCACCTTTAGGTATTTAAAAGGTAGAAATAAGGTAAGGTTTCCCCCACAAATAGGTGCTAAAGGAAACCCAGTCTTCATGCTTTTCTTTGAAAGAGATACTAGAGATATGCAACGTTTAACTGGAGGTAATGCTTTATTCTTTAGAAATAGAATAAGACATACAATTGCTGCAACTGAGGTTAAAGATATTATGATTGATTTTAAAGGAAAACAATTAGCAGCAAAACAAATAATATTTCAACCCTTCTTAAAAACTAAATTAAAAAATAGAGTTTCAAGATATAAAACGAAAGAATTTAAGGTAACTTTATCCAAGGAAATCCCTGGATATATTTACAAATTAGAGACATATATTAAAGATCTTGAAAACCCTAGTGATAAAGTTCGTGAATCCCTTACATTTCAAGGAATTAGGACTAATAAGGAACTGAGAAAAGAGTACTTAGAAAGAAAGGAAAATAAAAAACTATGAGAAAATCTATAATAAATTATGGTCTTACACTAATTTTATCTTTGACAGCTTTAACTGAACTAAAGTCTAACGATTTTCCCACTCTTGCTAGATCTGAATTTGTTTTCGCCTGTATGAGTTCTAACGCTAATAATCGAGACTTTATGTCTAAGTGCTCATGTGCCATTGATGAAATAGCCAAAAGAATAAATTATGAAGAATATGCTCAAGCAGAAGCTATTGCTAGACTTTGGGAAGGAGCAAGTCCTCGAGAGGAAGCTTTTAAAGGAGTTGGTTTATCAAAAGAACGAATGGACAAGCTGTTCAAAGCTCAAGCTGCATCTGAATTAGAATGCTTTTAATTACTTAGCTGAAAGGATTTTATCTAAAGAGTAATCACTAGCAAACTTCATTCCTTCACTATCTTCAACTTTAACTGATATTGGACCGCCTGAATTTAGATAATTAAATGTTACTGATGGATCCTCAGAAAGCGAAATATCGGGATTAGCACTAAATATTAAGTTATTGTCCTGATATACTTCTATAACATTAATAAAGTGTGCAGGAATTTCTGCTCTTGTTAATTGATTAAATTGTAACCCCGAATAATTTGGATGACTAATGATTAATTTGGCTTTATTAATGTTTCCTTTAGGGCCAGTTTCAATAAATTTTAACTTAATTTTCCCTAACCTTGCCATAACTGCATCCATATCTGCTAGACTGGGAGCTGAACAGCCTCCAGCTGCTTTGACATAATTAGAAACCATAAATATTTCTCCGTCATTCATTTCTAATAATGCTCTAACATAAGTATAACGATCGACTCTTATTCTTGTAGATAAACTAGCATCACCAATCTTTTGGGTAAAATTAAAAGTTCCGACTATTGGAGATGGATTTTCGTCAACTACAAGAGTTAATGATTTTGCAAATCTATTCGCTGTTTGCTTAAATTTAAATCTAACATCAATCGGAACCATAGCAGCATCTAATGCTCTGTATGGCGTTTCCAGTGACATCAAGCTAGAACCATCTACAATTTTTTGGTTATCCAATATTAATTGTTTCACCTGAGTATTCCAGGTAACTGGTTCTGGAAGATTATCAGCAGCATTAATATTCAGACCTATCAAAAAGGTAAATACAAAAATTTTCAAAAATTTAAAATTCACAAAATACATCATTATGNCATTATTTATAGTTTATTAATAAACCCATTACAAGATTTAAAGATTTTTTTAAAGTTATCCACAACTTTTTTTTAAATACTTTTGTTCTACAAGTTATTGATTTTAAAGATATTTATTTATTTATGAACGAAATTTAATTATTTTGTTCATCTTATATTCATTTTTTACTTGAACTTGACATATCATTTATAATATAAATATTAGCTATAGGGATTCTAAATATCCCTGTGGGAGGAAATCAAATTATTAACACACTAAGTGTTACCTTTTGATATCCATCAGAGTTGGGACATCTGTCCTATTATTAACTAAACAAAAGGAGAAATACTTTATGAGTATTTTGAAAAAAGGCCTAATCGCTTCTGCTGCATTAGCTCTTCCATTTGCGGTAAGTGCTAATTCTAAGCT
>PALU01000040.1 GCA_002706585.1 Rickettsiales bacterium | reverse complement strand
AACCTAGTAATTACCAGAGTCTTTCCGTCAGGAAAAGCTCAAAAATGGAATCTTGAGCCTTATTGGACAAAAGTTGAGATTTCTAACCCTCGAATCAATCATTATAATCTTATTTTAAAGTCAAAAGAAAAAGTTGTGATGATAGGATCCTTTTTAAATTACTACGATAAGAAGAGATTAATGAAGAAAATTGAGGATGCACTTCAGAACTACAAAATAAGTTATAGAGTGTAATTCTGCAAAAACGTGTAGATACAATATTTTATAGCTATATTGGGTTATTATTCCTTTCTGCTATTTGGGGAAGCTCTTTTATTTTTATAAAATTAAGTGTCCAAACAATTCATCCAAGCTTATTAACATTTTATCGTCTTTTAATTGCATCGATATTTTTATTATTTTTTAGGGTGGAAAAAATTAAGTGGACAAGAAAAAACTTTGTCGGAATTTTAATAATTTCAATTTTCGGAAACTTATTACCTTTTAATTTAATTAGTTGGAGTGAACTTTATGTAGATAGTGTAGTTGCATCTTCATTAATTGGTACTATGCCTATGTTTACTTTTATATTCTCTTTAATTTTATTAAAAAACAATGATACAAGTTTTTTTAAATTTTTTGGTTTGATTATTGGATTTGCGGGAATGATAATCTTTATAGGTCCAAATCTTAGTTCTTTCAAAGAAAATTCTGTTTTTTTCTCACTAGTAATACTTTTTTCAGCAGTTTGCTATGCATTTTCTGCAAGTTGGGTAAAAAAAATTGAAAACCAATCAGCAATCAGTATTGCAACTACATCAACTATTATAGCTACTTTCTTAACATTTCCTGTAATGCTTTGGTTCTTTGGTTTATCTAATGTAACTTTTTCTCAATATGTAGGCTCTGTAAGTTTGAAAAGTTTTTTCTCAGCAACTGTCTTGGGAATAATCTGTACAGGTTTAGCAATAATTGTTTTTTTTAAATTAATACAGATTCGATCTCCAATTTTTGCAAGTCAAAGTAATTATCTAATTCCATGCTTCGGATTCTTATGGTCATACATTTTTTTAAATGAAAGTCTTACATCAAACCTTTTTGTGGGTTTGATAATGATTGTTATTAGTGGATATTTTATAAATAAATAGTTTATTTAATCTACTAGAAACTCAACTTCTGGTTTTTCTCCAATATCATATTCTTTATGTTCCATTAGAGGTTTTACGTCTCCTTCATCCTCTTTAAGACTGTATACTAGTTTAACTGCATTTTGAAATTTAAACCTTGCAGTATCAAGATTTCTTTCTGCAAAACTTACAGACCCTCCTAACCAAGCGTTATCTTCAAGTGAATTTGCTCCAGCTATCATAAGTTTTGATGCATCTATTAAAGCATTATGAATTTCACGTATTTTAGAAGAGTTAGGAATATTTAGACTACGTAATTCATCAGGTCTACCGAATGATTGAAGATGTCCTTTAATGAGCTCTTCTGCTTCTTTAAAATGATCTTCATCAGCTCTATCATTTCTCAAATTAAATGCATCTAGCAGTCTTCCTTGCATAATAATGGCGTTACCTAGATGACCTAACCTAACATCCATAACTTTTTTGTAATCGTTTAAATCTTTTTCAGAAATTTTTTGTTCACATGATAAACAAGTTACACACAAGAAAATTACAAACATTTGCCAACATTTTCTAAACATAAATTAACTTAACATATCAACCAGTGAGTATAAACCTGGTTTTTTGGATAATATCCATTCAACAGAATCTAAAGCTCCACAAGAAAAAATTTTCCTATCCAAAGCTGTATGTGTAAACTCAAGCTTTTCACCATCCATAAAGAAAAATATTGTGTGTGTACCAATTATTTCTCCGCCTCTTATCGAGGAAAGTCCTATCTCATTTTTTTTTCTTTTTCTATCTGGTGACTTTTCTCTGTAATAAAGTTTACCCTTTTGTTCTAAACCTTCGTTAATAGACTCTGCTAAAGACAGTGCGGTGCCTGATGGCGAATCTTTCTTTTTATTATGATGAATTTCAACAATTTCAATATCTGCGTTTTTGCCGATTTTCTGTGAGCATGATTTCAAAATACTTTTTAATAAATTGATTCCAATACTCATATTGAATGATCTTAAAATTGTTGTTTTTTTTGATAATTCTAAAAAAGATCTTTCATCTTTTGTTGAGTAACCGGTGGTGCCTGTAATAAGACAAACTTTTTTATTTTGAAGAGCTCGTAAAAGTTTTAACGTTGCCTCAGGTATTGAAAAATCAATTATTACATCTGAAGATTCAACAAACTTTTTAATATTATCTGTAATTATACAATCACAAACTTTTTTCCCAATTGATGCATGATTTTTTCTCTCACATAATGCACTTATGTTTAAATTATCATAATCTTTAATTCTAGAAATTATGTCTTTTCCCATTCTTCCTTCAGGCCCAAAAATTCCAACTTTTATTTTTTTCATAATTTANTTTTTTTAAGTTAGGTCATCCCAAAATTGTTTTACTTTGGAAAAAAAACCTGAACTCTCAGGGTTATTATTTTGTGTTGACTCTTCATTAAATTCTTTCAATAATCTTTTTTGATTTTCAGTTAAGTTTTTTGGAATTTCAACCATTAAAGTAATTATCATATCACCAAATGATGTTGATCTTAAAGTTGGCATTCCTTTNCCAGAGAGTCTAAATTGATCACCATTTTGTGATCCTGGTGGGATTTTAACCTTTGCCCTTCCACCTGAAACTGTAGGAACTTCCACAGATCCACCAAGTGAAGCATCTACAATAGATATTGGAACACTACAAAAAATTTCGGTTCCATCTCGTTCAAAAAGTGGATGATCTATTATACTTACAAATAAGTACAAGTCACCTGCCTCTGACCCATTCGGACCAACTGCTCCCTCTCCTGAAAGTCTAATTCTACTTCCTTCTTCAACACCAGCTGGAATATTAACCTCAAGCTTTCTATGTTTGCGCTTTCTTCCTTCCCCTCCACAAGAACTACAGGGATCTGTAATCATTTGACCAGCGCCTCCACAATTAGAACAAGTTCTCTCTACCGTAAAAAAACCCTGAGATGCTCTTGTTCTTCCTGATCCTCCACAAGCTACACATGTCTTTAATCCGCTGCCCTTTTCAGAACCGGATCCATTACAAGGTTCGCATCCTACCAAAGTATCAAAGGAAATGTCCTTTTTTATTCCAATATAGGCCTCACGTAAATCANCATCTATCTCATATTTAAGATCTTGTCCTCTCTGAGGTTGTCTTTGTTGTGAACGGCCACCAAGGTCTCCAAAAAAATCTTCAAAGATATCTGAAAAATTTCCAAACCCACTAAAACCCTCTGAGAAACCACTACCACCGCTATTTTGAAACGCGTCATGGCCGTAAGCATCGTATGCTTCTCTTTTCTCTGAATTTGATAGAATTTCATAGGCTTCAGAAATATCTTTAAAATTTTTCTCGGCTTCATTGTCACCTGGGTTTCTATCCGGATGATATTTCATTGCTAATTTTCTGTAAGCGTTTTTCAATACTGTACTATCAGCATCTTTAGATACTCCAAGCAAATCATAATAATCTCTTTTTGACATAATGAATTATATAAGGTTAAGCTGATTTTTTATCGTTGTCAGAATCCTTTTTATCAGTTACATCTTCAAAATCTGCATCAACAACTTTTGAATCTTTTTTAGCCTTTGTTTTTTTGTCACTAGACTTTGGATTATTTGCCTTTGGATCATTTGCCTTTGGATCATTTGCCTTTGAATCATTTGCCTTTGAATCATTTGCCTTTGGATCATTTTTTTTCTCTTTTTCTGCTTTTTCTTGAGCTTCTTTGTACATTATTTCACCAAGTTTCATTGAATCCTGAATTAAGGCATCTGTTTTTTCTTTTAAAATTTTAACTTCAGATTTTTCANCAGAAAGTACTTTTTTCAACTCTTCTAGAGATTTTTCAATTTTCTCTTTATCAGCCTTCGGAATTTTTGATCCATATTCTTTTAGAGATTTTTCGGTACTAGAAATAATTGAATCAGCATTGTTCTTTGCTTCTATAGATTCAATTTTCTTTTTATCTGCATCAGCATTAGCTTCAGCGTCTTTTACCATCTTTTCAATTTCTTCATCGGACAATCCACCAGAAGCCTTGATTTGTATTTGGTGTTCTTTACCTGTAGCTTTATCTTTTGCAGATACCTTAACAATACCATTGGCATCTATATCAAAGGTTACTTCAATCTGTGGCGTTCCTTTTGGGGCAGGAGGAATACCCACTAGGTCAAATTGACCTAGTAATTTATTATCAGCAGCTATCTGTCTTTCACCTTGGAAAACTCTAATTGTCACAGCTGATTGGTTGTCGTCAGCGGTTGAAAAAGTCTGACTTTTATTCGTTGGGACAGTTGTATTTTTTTCAATTAACTTTGTAAAAACACCGCCAAGTGTTTCGATCCCAAGAGACAACGGTGTAACATCTAACAACAAGACATCTTTAACGTCTCCGGCTAAAACACCTCCTTGAATTGCAGCTCCTAAAGCTACAACTTCATCAGGATTCACACCTCTATTTGGTTCTTTACCAAAATAATTTTTTACTGCCTCAATAACCTTTGGCATTCTTGTCATTCCTCCAACCAAAATTACATCATTAATTTCTGCTGCACTAAGTCCTGCATCCTTGATAGCTTGCTTGCAAGGTTCGATGGTTTTTTCTATCAAATCTGATACTAATGATTCAAACTTAGACCTTGAAAGCTTTATGTTAAGATGTTTTGGACCAGAGGCATCTGCCGTAATAAATGGTAAATTTACCTCCGTTTGCGGTGCAGTTGACAGCTCAATCTTTGCCTTTTCAGCAGCTTCTTTTAGTCTTTGAAGAGCTAATTTATCATTCTTTAAATCTATAGATTGTTCTTTTTTAAATTCAGTTGCAAAGTAGTCTATAAGCACATTATCAAAATCTTCTCCTCCAAGTTTTGTATCACCATTNGTAGCCTTAACTTCAAATACTCCATCTCCCATTTCTAGAATAGAAATATCAAATGTTCCTCCACCTAAATCGTATACAGCAACAGTGCCAGCTTTCTTCTTGTCTAATCCATAAGCCAGTGCTGCAGCAGTAGGCTCATTAATAATTCTTTTTACCTCTAATCCCGCAATTTTTCCAGCATCCTTAGTTGCTTGTCTTTNAGCATCATTAAAATAAGCTGGTACAGTAATAACCGCCTCCTTAACATCTTTGCCCAAAAACTTTTCTGCAGTTTCTTTCATCTTTTGCAAAATCATGGCACTTATTTGACTCGGAGAGTATTTCTTTTCTCCAGCCTGAACCCAAGCATCTTTGTTATCCCCAGAAACTATCTTATATGGGAGAATTTCCATGTCTTTTTTAACAGCAGTATCTTCCATTCTCCTCCCTATAAGCCTTTTAATAGCAAATAATGTTTTTTCTGGATTTGTTACGGCTTGTCTTTTAGCTGATTGACCAACTAAAATTTCATCATTTTCAGCAAAAGCAACCATTGAAGGTGTAGTTCTTGCTCCTTCAACATTTTCAATTACTTTTGGGGACTTTCCATCCATAATGGCAACACAAGAGTTTGTGGTACCTAAGTCTATACCTATAATAGTCATAATTGCTCCTTTTCTTCCTTGTTTAAATTGGACAGAATCTTTACATAACCCAAAAAGGCGATATGCAAAAATTTGTGTATAAAGCAGTTTGTTTATATTATAAAATGGTAAAAAAGATCAAGAAAAAAATGCAAATTATTTGTGGTGCTTTGAATATTGCTAATCAAAAAAGCCTAATTTTTGATGTTTTGAAAATTATAAAAAGCGCACCACTCTTTTTCCCTAGGCTTCCTCGATGGAATAAACCGTTTAGAGTACTTATTACAAATGCTGGTGATTGGGGATGGATTTCCGATAAAAGTGGGTTTAAATATGTCAAAAAACACCCACAAACTCAAAAAATTTGGCCTAAAATTCCGTCCAGTTTTCTCGAAATATGGAAAAAATTTTCATGCACAAATATTATGCCTAATTCGTGTTTAATTAATTTATATAAAAATATTGATTCTCGCCTAGGACTTCATCAAGACAAAAACGAGAACGATTTTTCTATTCCAGTTTTAACAATTTCTTTAGGTAGTTCATGTAAATTTAATTATGGAAAAACAAAAGAAGCAAAACTCCTAAAAAATGTTAATCTTAAAACAGGTTCAATTGTAATATTGAGTGGAGATTCAAGGCTTGATTATCATTCTGTTTCAAAAATATTAAGAACAGAGAAAAATATTTTGCATAATGAAAATCCAAATATTTTTCCTAGAAATTCAAGATTAAGTATTACATTGAGAAGGTTTAAGGAAAAAGCTAGTTTTTTCTAAGATTACGATTTTTCTTTCGTATTTTTATTTTTGTCAGGTCCCATTGAAACCACTACCATCGATGGTCTTAGTAATCTATCACCAATCATAAATCCTTTTTGCATTTCTTCGACTATTATACCTTCTGGAACTTTTTCGTTATAAACTTTAGATATAGCTTGATGTAAATCAGGATTAAATTTTTCATTTAAAGAATTAAACATCTTTACTCCATTCTTTTCAAATATATCGTGAAGTTCCTTTTCAACTGCATTAATTCCAATAATAAGATTCTTAAATACATTGTCATTTTCCAAATCTTTAGGAATGGAATTAAAAGCTCGTTGAAAATTATCCACTACACTTAATAGTGAAAAAGCGAAGTTTTTTGCTGAATATTTTACACTATCTTGAATTTCTTTTTCATGCCTTTTTCTAAGGTTCTCATTATCAGCAANTGAGCGTAAGAGTTGATCCTCTAAATCTTTAATTTTTTTCTTACTTAATTCTAATTCATTATTAATTTTCGTGTTAGTCTTATTTAAGTCTTTAACGTTGGTTTCTTGAGATTTTTCTTTTTTGTTATTCATTTTTTCATTCACATTTCACCTATTTGTTTATTGCCAAATTTTTCCCTATTAATTTTGCTGTATAATCTACAACTGGTATTATTTTGGCGTAATTAATTCTCATTGGTCCAATAACACCAATAGCACCAATAATCTCTTTGTCTTTATTTCTGAACGGACTAATTATTGTTGAACAATCAGTCAACCCAAATAAATTATTTTCTGATCCTATAAAAATTTGGAGGCCCTCTGCTTCTTGAGTCTCGCTAATTATACCCATTAAGTTTTTCTTGTTCTCAAGTTTTTCAATTAAAACCCTAATATCCTCGAGTTGTTCCATGGCCTTGACATCATCTAAAAGTTTTGAAGTGCCTGTTATAATTAAATTATTTTTTTTACTTGCATCATCCCAACAAGCTATTCCTTGATCAATTAGTTTTTTTGTTACTTTGTCAATTCGTATCTTATCATTTTTAATCTCGTTACTTATTGTCTCTTTGCTTTCATTTAAAGTTCGTCCTTTTATTACAGAATTTAAATAATTACTAATTTCAATTAAGACCGAGCTTGGTAAACCTTTAGGAATTTTAATAATTCTATTCTCTATTATACCTGACTCCGTAATCAAAATGACCAATGCTTTTTCAGAATCAACTGGAACAAACTCAATATGTTTTAGAACTCCATCAAGTTTTGGTGCTAATACAATTCCAGCACAATCCAACAACCCGGATAATAATTTCCCAGCCTCATTACACATCTGCTCAATATTTTGCGCATTATTATTTATTGTTTTATTTATCTCTGAACACTCAGAATTATTTAATGTACCAACTTGGAGTAGTCCATCAACAAAGAATCTTAGCCCAAGATCCGTAGGAATTCTTCCCGCTGAAATATGATTAGAACTTAAAAGTCCTGCATCTTGAAGATCAGACATAACATTTCTTACAGAGGCCGGGGAAAGTTTTTCACTCATTTTAATTGAAAGTTTCCTCGATCCAACGGGTTTTCCATCTTTTAAAAAGTCATCAACAATGAGACTAAATATTTTTTTTGACCTTTGATCTAAATCTAAAATCTGAGATGATTTATCTTTAAAAAGTTGATCACTATTTTTTTTTGAATCATTCATTTTTTTTAGTTTTTTTTTTTTTTTACAACAATATAATTATCTTTAACCATGAGAAATTTCAACAGGAAAAAGAATGAATTAAGGCAAATTAAAGTAGAAAAAAACTATATCCAAAATTCTCTAGGTTCATGTCTAATTTCTTATGGACAAACAAAAGTAATATGTACGGCAAATTATTCTACTGATCTTCCACAATGGCTTAAGAAAGAGAAGCATGGCTGGTTAACGGCTGAATATTCTATGTTACCTGGATCAACAGATAGAAGAAGTAATAGGGAATCAAAAAATGGAAAACAATCTGGAAGAACTATAGAAATTCAGAGATTAATTGGAAGATCGCTAAGGACAATCATAGATTTAGATAAAATTAGAGATCTACAATTCATTCTAGACTGTGATGTTATACAAGCTGATGGTGGAACAAGAACGGCAAGTGTAACTGGTTCATTCATTGCATTATTTCTAGCGGTACAAAAAATGATAAAAGATGGAGTTATTAAAGAAAATCCAATAAAAGATTTTATCGCTGGAATTTCTTGTGGAATTTTAAATGGTGAGGTATTTGTAGATTTAGATTATTCTGAAGATTCAAATGCAGATGTAGATGCTAATTTTATTTTTACTGAAAAATCTGGTATTGCTGAAATTCAGATTTCTGGCGAGCAAAGTACTTATGATTTTAATTCCGTTGAAAAAATGATTAAAAGTGCAAGAAAAGCTGTGGATGAAATATTTGAGATCCAAAAAGATATAATTTCTTAATGACAAAAGATTATTCAAAGAATTTAATCATTGCTAGTCATAATAGAGGTAAAATTCATGAATTCAAAAGTTTACTTTCGCCTTACAATATAAAGATCAAGTCGTCCTCAGATCTAGCAATATCTGAGGTTGATGAAGTTGGTAAAAGCTTCGAAGAAAATGCAGTAATAAAAGTAAAGAGTATTCCAAAAAATTTATTTACTTTAGCAGACGATTCTGGATTATGTGTTAGTGCGCTTGAAGGCAAACCTGGAATTTATTCTGCAAGATTTGCATCTGAGAACGGAGGTTGGTACCCAGCAATGAAGGAAATATATAATTCTTTAAAAAAGACACAAAGTTCTGATTTTTCAGCAAAATTTGTATGTTGTTTAGCGATAAATGTGCCTAATAAAAAAATCTTTACTTATTTTGGCGAAGTTTTAGGAAGTATTTCTTGGCCTCCACGAGGAAAGAATGGGTTTGGATACGATCCATTCTTTATTCCAAAGGGGTATAAAAAAACCTTTGGTGAAATGCAGCATCAAAAAAAAATTCTAATTGATCATCGATTTGAAGCATTTAAGGAATTTGCTAAAGAACATTTAAATAGCATTTAGATGCATTTATAATTTTTTCATTTTTAACTTTTTTGATAACAGTTTCCCTATGAAGAAATCCATCTTTTAGAAAACTATTACCAAATTCTCCCATATAAATTTTATCCTCAGGAAATTTTAATTCAGAATCCTGAAAATCTTTTATAATTTCAATTAAGTCAAATAATTGGAAGGTAATTGTTCTTGGTGTTTTTTCAAATATTTCAAAATATTCTTTTTTAAAATTAAACGCCTCATTTTTCAAATTGGAAACGAAAAAAGTATTCTCATAAATTTTATCTTTTTTAAAAGAATCTTCCCAAATACTAGTGCCGTATAAGATTGTGTTATTTGAGTTTATGTCATAAAATGCTAGATGAGACATAATTTCTAAAAGTTTATCGCCTTCAGAGGCTATAATGATAGAGTCGAAAGGGACCTCTAGAGTCAATTTTCTGTCAAGCTTTTTTAGCTCCTCTTTTTTTTCTTCTTTTGACAATACATTACTTTTCTTAATATTTTCAATTTTACTTTTTAGTTTCTCTTTACGAATTTCAAATTTACTGAGTATTTTAATTTCCTGATTGAGATCCTGATTTTTCGAAATTTTAAAAAAATTAAGATCAACTTGATCCATATAATTTAAATTTCCTGTTGTATTCAAAAGACTATTTTTAACAACATCTCCATATTTATCGTCATGATGTATTAAAAGTATTCTATTAATTCTCTTATCAACTAAATTTTTTGCAATACATTTTATTTGATCATCAGGATTTTGACCTGTGACAATCATTTTTTTTGATTTATTTGATGCATCTGTAGACAAACTAAAAAAAATTAAATCTTTATTTTCAAAAGTTTCTTTTAATACTTTTGTTACATCTGAAAAGATTGGGCCGATAAAAACTCTCACTCCATCTTTAACTGCTTTGTTTGTAGCTTCAATTGCATCACGTGGTGTTCCTTTTGTATCATAAATTTTGAACTTTAGTTTAGTTGGTCTCTTTTCAATACTATATCTAAGAGTGTTTAAAACTATTTCTCCTGCAAAGCTTTTACTTCCAGTGAGAGGAACTAACAACCCAACAGAATCTCTTCCTTTTATAAATTTTCTTGACTTTTCCCTTTCAACTGGCTGAATTTCCTTAAGTTGTAAAAAAGATGTTTCTATTTCTTTTTTTTGAGAATCTTCGATTTCAGTTTCAAGTGTTTCATCACTGTCTGAAAATATAACTTCATTATCTATATCTTTTTTTTCTACTATCACCTGATGATCTAATACCTCTTCATTAATTAAATTTTCAGTATCATTTTCATTATTCTCACTTATGGTTGTTATATCGTTATTTCTACTTAGGTTAATCTCTTGTACTTTCTCATTATTTTGGTTGATTTCATTGGGCAATTCTTCTTCTTTTGAACCAAATAGAATCTCGAAGATTGACTTCTTTTCTTCTTTAAGATCTTCAGTTTTGACTTTTTCAAAGTTATCATCTTTTTTCGAAATTGTGTTTTCTATATGCTCTTCTTTTTTTCTATCATTTTCTTCTTCAAAATTTTCTTCGTTTTTTAATTTTTTTGTTTCATTAACTATCCTTGGTTTTTCGGTTTTTTCAGTTTTTTCTTTAGGCTTAGAGTTGTTTTTTATCTTATCTAATTCTTTCTTCTGTTCTTGCTCCTTTTTCTTTAATTCACCACCGTGAGAAAATTCGATATTAACGATAGTTTCTTTTATTTTAGACAATGAATTATCAATTTGACAGCTGCCTAATTGAATCATTGCAAATAAAAATATTAATATTCTTAATTTAAAAATTATCATATAAATAGATTTAGTTATGTATAAAGCTTTACAATTAATTATATCATCTCTTTTTATTTTTATAAGTTCTTCCTTAAAATCCAATGAAAATATTAAAAAAATTTTTTCATATCTAGAAAGCTTTTCTTCATTAAAAAGTGACTTTATTCAAATAAATAACAATGGTAATGTTTTGACTGGTAAAATTCTTCTAAGTCGCCCTGGCAAAATAAGAATTGAATACAATGAAAACCCATTAGTAGTGATTAGTGATGGAAAGAAAGTTGCCACTGTAAATAAAAAACTTAAGAATGTTACGTTTTATAGCTTAAATGACATACCAATAAAAATGCTTCTATATAATGATTTTGACCTCGATAAAGTCAAAATTTTGAATTATAGGGAGAAAGATAACAACCTATTTTTAAACCTCACAGAAAATAAATTTGCTGAACAGGGTTTTGTTGAAATTATTTTTGAGAAAAATCCATTTCAAATGAAAAAATGGACCGTAATAAGTAATGATCAGTCAAAAACAGAAATTTTACTAAATAATTTAGAATTTAACTCAAAAATTAAGAAAACTAAATTTGACATTTCTGAAGAGGATCCAAGGAATCAACTTTGGAGGAATTAATTGTTTAAATATTTATAAAATATTTCTTTTTAACCTGAATTAATATTTTTGGCCTATTTGGGTTATTTTCTATTTTTTTTCTTAAACGATAAATAAGTGATTCTAAAGTATGGGTTTCCAGTTCAATATTATGACCCCAAACATTACTTAAAATTTCATTTTTTGTTGATCCGGCTTTTTTTCCTAAAAGAAAATTTAGTAGTTTGTTCTCTAATTCAGTAAATTTTACAATCTTTTTAGAATCTTTATTAAACAAACCCATTTTATTTGGAAGGAAAAAAAACTCTCCAAATTTTGCCTTTCCGTCAAATAAATTTTTATCATTAAGCTTATTTGAAAATTCTTTAATGAAATTGTTAAAAACTAATGGAATTTCTACAATTGTTAAATTTTTTTTTTTATTTTTTTCTCTTTTGGAAAATAAAAAAAAATTTATTGGTAAAGAGTCTTTAAAATTAAAGAACTTTATTAAATCATCTAGTGATTTCTCATCAATTAGGACTAGTTTATAAGAAGAAAACTTAAAGTCCTTATTGTCAATATTCGTGCGAAAGTCTAATTCGAAACCCTCCTCTTTCATTAGATAGGAAAGTTCTGAAAAAAGATTCCTATCTTTAAATATTGCTAGAATGTCTTTATTCTTTGGCATATTCTTAAGTAAATGAATAACATTATAGTAAAAAAAACAAAGAATAAAAATATTGGTTTTTTAATATTTAAAAAAAAAAGAATTTTATGTTACGTAGGCAAAAATGGTATAGGAAATAAAAAAAGAGAAGGCGATCAAATTACCCCTAAAGGTATATTTAGAATGAGAAAAATTTTTTATCGTTACGATAAACTAGGTGATATTAAATCTAAAGTGACCAAAAAAAAAATTGAAAAAAAACATACATGGATAACAGATTCAAAGAATAAGGATTATAATAAATTTTCTGCCAAAAAATTAAGATGTTTCAATGAAAATATGTACAGAGAAGATAGTCTTTATGACTTAGTAATAACTCTAGATTACAATATTAATCCCGTAAGAAAATTTAAAGGAAGTGCAATCTTTATTCATTGCTCGGATAAAGCAGAAAATTTACAGAAGGTTGTATAGCTGTAAATAAAGAAGATCTTATTGATATAGTAAGATTTATCTCACCTTTTTCATTTTTGAAAGTTTATTAATCTCTTTTTCCAAAAATTCCTGATCCAACCCTTACATGAGTGGCACCAAATTCAATTGCTTCTTTGAAATCATTGCTCATTCCCATACTCAAAAATTTTACAGAACTTTTTTTAGCTAATGAACTCAAAATTTTAAAATGTTTGGTACCAGATTCATTGATTGGAGGAATACACATTAAACCAGCAATTTCTAAATTAACGTCATTTTTGCACCAACTCACAAAATCTATTAATTTGTTTGGTTCAATTCCAGCTTTTTGTTGTTCATTACCCGTATTTACTTGAATAAAAAATTTATGAGCTTTTTTTTGTTCATAATTTTCTTTGAATTCTTTGATCTTTAATACGATCTTTTCTCTATCAAGTGTCTGAATTACATCAAAGACTTCTAGAGCAATTTTTACTTTATTGGATTGAAGAGGGCCTATCAAATGCAGTTGTACATTATCAAATTTCTTTTTTAGAATCGGCCATTTTTCAGCAGCCTCTTGTACTCTATTTTCTCCAAATACTCTATGACCTAAGTTTAAGATTAATTCAATTTTTTCGGTTGGAAATGTTTTTGAAACGGCAACAAGATCAATTTTTTTTGCAGATTCATAAAATTCTTTTTCATAACTTTTTATTTCATTTATAATATTTTTGTAATTACTAACTATTTTGTTCATTTAAATTTATTTTATGGTTTGTATTCCTAATGAATGGTTTTTTTTTAACCCATATATAAAATCTAATTATAGGATTTTAAAAAAAATCTCAAATAAAACAGGTATTGTTTTTTTTAAAAATAACAATACTAATCCTCAAAACGAGTTTTTTTTAACAATTAAACCATACATAGATTGGTGCAGAAAAAAAAGAATAAAATTTATTTTGCCTTCCTCTTTATATTGGGCAAATAAATATAAAGCCTTTGGAATATTTGTTGATAATAGAAAAAAAAAATTGGATTTTTCAATTAATTTTAAAGCAATAAAGAAAAAG
>PALU01000039.1 GCA_002706585.1 Rickettsiales bacterium | reverse complement strand
ATTTCACATCTATTATCTTTCCACCATCCAACACAACTATAAGTTGTTCCTAAATCTATACCTATAGCTACCATAATAATTATAAGTATAAGATTAATAAGTAACCATGTTAGTAAAAATTTATTATCTTTTTTTGATCGCATAGTTAATTAATAATAAAAAGAATTAAAATTAAAATACATAAATTATATGTATAATAAATTTTTTTACATTAATTTATGATAAATTATATATTGACAAACTTTGTAATTTATAATTTATAGAATATATGTCTGGTTTTTTAAAAAAAATTGATCAGTTAAACAAGGCCTTTGCACATAAAAGCCCTGAAATAATCATTGAACAATGCCTAAACAAGTTGTTTAAAAAAAAAGTAGCATATGTTTGTTCATTTGGATCAGAATCAGCAGTTATTTTAAATATTATCTCTAAGATTGATAAAAACATCCCAATAATTTTTTTAAATACACATTTTTTATTTAATGAAACAATTTCATATAAAAATATGTTGATAAAAAAATTTGGTCTAAAAAATCTAATTGAAACTTTTCCAGAAAACAATGACCTAAAAATTAATGATTTAAATAATGACTTATGGGGATCCAATCCCGACAAATGTTGTCACTTAAGAAAGGTTAAGCCATTAAAAAAAGAACTGAAAGATTTTGATGGTTGGATTTCCGGAAGAAAATCATATCACAAAGGAGAAAGAGAATCCTTAAATATTTTTGAAATTCAAGATAGTAAAATTGTAATTAATCCTTTGATAAATCAAGACTTAAAAAGCATAGAAAATTATTTTAAAGAAAACTGTTTACCGAAACATCCACTTATAAAAAAAAATTACTTATCGATAGGCTGCACTCACTGTACTTCACCAGTTAAAAACTCTTCAGATATGAGGTCGGGTAGGTGGAAACATCTAAAAAAAACAGAATGTGGAATTTATAATAAAAATTAAAATGGATCATATTAGTAAATTAGAAAACGAAAGTATTTATATTTTGAGGCAATCATATAGGTCAATAAAAAATATAGCTATGTTATGGTCTTTGGGCAAAGATTCTAACGTGATGGTTTGGTTAGCTCTAAAAGCTTTTCTTGGCAAAATACCTTTCCCATTGGTACACGTGGATACAAAAAAAAAATTTGAAGAAATGTACAGTTTTAGAGATATTTATGAAAAAAAATGGAAGATAAACCTAATTAGAGGAGAGTGTCCTCCACTTGATTTGATTGATCCATCATTGCCGCCAGCAGCAAGGTCTGCAGCAAGAAAAACTGAAGGGTTAAAAAAAATCCTAAAAAAATTTAAATTTAAAGGTGTTATTGCTGGTATTCGAAGAGATGAGCAAAATACAAGGGCTAAAGAAAGAATTTTTAGTCCTAGAGATGAAAATGGGAAATGGGATACGAAAAATCAACCACCAGAATTTTGGGATCACTCAAATCTTAATTATCCGGATAATGTTCATATAAGAATACATCCATTATTAGGCTGGACAGAATTAGATATTTGGAGATACATTAAAAGAGAAAAAATTCCTATAGTTGACCTTTATTTTTCTAAAAATGGCAAGAGATATAGATCATTAGGTGACAAAGACATAACATTCCCAGTTAAAAGTAATGCAAAAAATCTAGATCAAATTATAGAAGAATTAAAAAATACTAAAATCACTGAAAGATCTGGAAGAGCAATGGATCATGAACAAGAGGATGTTTTTGAAAAATTAAGATCTAAAGGTTATATGTGATGGTCGTAGATTTAAACGTAGATGAAATCCCTAAATTAGTGGTTGTTGGTCATGTTGACCATGGTAAATCTTCTTTTATTGGAAGATTGATCTTTGATCTTGGACAAATTACAAAATCTCAAACACAAGAATTAAAAAAAGTTAGTTCAAAAAGGGGACTTGAATTAGAACATGCTTTCTTGTTGGATGCATTGCAATCAGAAAGAGACCAAGGAGTCACAATTGATACAACTCAGATTTTTTTTAAAACAAAAAAAAGAAATTATATTTTTATCGATTCTCCTGGCCATAAAGAGTTCATAAAGAATATGATAACAGGAGCCTCGTCAGCAGATTTGGCCTTTTTAATTGTAGATGCCAATGAAGGGGTAAAGGAGCAAACAAAAAAACATGCTTATTTATTAAAATTGTTAGGAATAAAAAATGTAATATCGCTTATTAACAAGATGGATAAGTTTAAGTTTAGTGAAAAAAAGTTTTTAGAAATTAAAAATGAATTGAATATTTTTCTTAAAAAAATCAATGTCAGCTCAATTTCAACAATACCAATTTCTGCTAGATTTGGTGATAATATTTATACTAAAAGTAAAAAAACTAAATGGTTTAAAGAAAAAACATGTGTAGAGTTAATGGATGATTTTGAGATTCAAGAAATTTCAAAATCTTACGATTTCCGTTTCCCTGTCCAAGATATATATAAAATTGAAGACAAAAGGATAGTTGTTGGAAGGATTGAATCAGGAAAACTTTCTATAAATGATGAATTATTATTTTTACCATCTAACGAAAAAGTAAAAATTCAATCTTTTGAAGGTTGGCCTAAAGCAAAAAAAAAATACAGTGCAGGAGAATCTATAGCTCTGACTTTAACTGAACAAATTTTTGATGATAAAGGGAACTTAGCCTGCCATCCTGATAAACCACCAAAACTCATGCATACTTTTGAATGTAATTTATTTTGGCTGAGTGACAAACCATTGCAGCTAAAACAAAAATTTCTAATGAAGATTAATACTGGAGAATATCAAATTACTGTTGAAAAAATAATGAGTGTCTTTGATACGAATAATTTAAAAAAAAAAAATGATGTACTTAAGGTAAAGAAAAATGAAATTTGTGAATTAACTCTTCATTCACCGCAATTAATTCCTATGGATGATTTTACTTATAATCAAAGAACTGGAAGATTTTGTTTGTTGAGTGAAGATGAAATAGTTGCTGGAGGTATAATAAATGTAAAGAATTTTCCAAACCAAATAAAAAATAAAATTCAAGTTGATGAGAATATTATTCCTGTAAATTTTTCGGTGAAAGAAATTGATAGAGTTTCAAAACTTAATCATCGACCTGGTATAATTTGGCTTACTGGGCTATCTGGATCTGGGAAAACAACAATAGCAAGAGAAGTTGAAAAAAAATTATTTATGAAAAATTTCAATGTCTTTGTGCTTGATGGGGATAATCTAAGGCTAGGTTTAAATAAAGGATTAAAATTTTCTCCTGAAGATAGAACTGAGAATATTCGAAGAACTGGAGAAGTTGCAAAATTATTTACTCAAGCAGGATTTATTGTAATTGTTTCTTTAATATCCCCATACAAAAGTGAAAGAAAAAAAGTAAGAGATTTAAGGCCAGAAGTTTTCAAAGAGATATTTGTCAAAGCCTCATTGAATGAATGCATGAAAAGAGATACCAAAGGATTATATTCTAAGGTAAAAAAAGGAATAATTAAAAATTTTACAGGCTTTGATTCACCCTATGAAGAGCCGGAGAAGCCTAATTTAATTTTAGATACTGAGAAAGAGTCAATTGATGAAAGTGTTTCTAATTTAATTAATTTTATAACCAAGAATTTTGAAATTACTTAGAGAAGTAGTTGACAAAAAGAAATTAATTATTATTTTAGCACTCATAACGTCTAAGTGCTAATAAAAGAATTAGCTACTTAAATGGATTGTCTAACTTTAAAGGAGATTCTATATGAAATTTAAACCCTTACACGATCGTGTAGTTGTAAAAAGACTTGAAACTGATGAGAAAACTTCTGGTGGAATTATCATTCCTGATACAGCAAAAGAAAAGCCTAGCGAAGGTGAAGTTCTTGCTGTTGGACCAGGAGAAATGGCCGATGATGGAAAGTTAAAGCCTATGAATGTTAAAAAAGGTGATAAAATACTTTTCGGAAAATGGTAAGGAACAGAAGTTAAACTTGATGGAGATGACTTATTGATTATGAAAGAGTCAGACATAATGGGAATTTTAGAATAATTTAGAATAATTTAGAATAAAGGAGAATAAAATGTCAGCAAAAAAAATATCGTTCGGTTCTGATGCCAGAACACATATGATGGCGGGCGTTGATGCGCTTGCAAATGCAGTAAAAGTTACTTTAGGCCCAAAAGGTAGGAATGTAATTTTAGATAAATCTTTTGGTGCTCCAAGAGTTACAAAAGATGGGGTTTCAGTTGCCAAAGAAATAGAACTTAAAGATAAGTTTGAAAATATGGGAGCTCAAATGGTAAAAGAAGTTGCAAGTAAGAGTTCCGATGCTGCTGGAGACGGAACAACAACTGCAACTGTACTTGCTCAAGCTATTGTAAGGCAGGGTGCCAAAGCTGTAGCATCAGGAATGAACCCAATGGACCTTAAAAGAGGAATAGATCTGGCTGTAGATAAAGTTTTAAGTGATTTAAGAACTAGAAGTAAAAAGCTTGGCTCTTCATCTGAAATTGCTCAGGTTGGAACAATATCCGCTAATGGAGAAGAGGAAATTGGAAATAAAATTGCCGAAGCTATGGATAAAGTTGGAAGAGATGGTGTAATTACTGTTGAAGAATCAAAAACAAGAGATACCACTTTGGAAACTACCGAAGGAATGCAATTTGATAGAGGATATTTGTCCCCATATTTTATTACAGATGCTGAAAAAATGATTTGTGAATTTGAAGATCCTTTTATTCTTTTAAATGAAGGTAAGTTATCAAACTTACAAGATTTATTACCCCTTCTAGAGGCTGTTGTTAAATCAGGTAAGCCACTTTTAATTATAGCCGAAGATGTTGAAGGAGAAGCACTCGCAACATTGGTTGTAAATAAACTTAGAGGTGGTCTGAAAGTAGCTGCGGTTAAAGCTCCTGGATTTGGTGATAGAAGAAAATCAATGCTTGAGGACCTTGCCGTCCTAACTGGTGGACAGGTTATAAGTGATGAATTAGGCATAAAGCTTGAAAATGTTACAATAAATGATCTTGGAACTTGCAAAAAAGCAAGAATAGATAAAGAAGACACAACTATTGTTTCAGGTGGTGGAGGCTCATCTGATGTAAAGGCAAGATGTGAACAAATTAAAACTCAAATTGAAACAACTACTTCTGACTATGACAAGGAGAAGCTGCAAGAAAGACTCGCAAAATTATCAGGTGGGGTTGCTGTAATTAATGTTGGTGGATCTACAGAGGTTGAAGTTAAAGAGAGAAAAGATCGTGTTGACGATGCATTGAATGCAACCAGAGCAGCTGTAGAGGAGGGAATTGTTCCCGGTGGAGGCACAGCTTTACTTTATTCAAAAAAATCTTTAGAAGGTTTGGAAGGAAAAAATCCAGATCAAAACGCTGGTGTTGATATCATTAGAGCTGCACTCGAAACTCCAACAAGGCAGATTGTAGAAAATGCTGGTGTTGAGGGCTCTATAGTGATAGGCAAGCTTCTAGAGAGTAAAGAAAATAATTATGGTTTTGATGCACAAACAGAAACTTATACTGATTTAGTTAAGTCTGGAATCATAGATCCAGTCAAAGTTGTGAGGACAGCGCTAGAAAATGCGGCTTCAATAGCTGGTTTATTATTAACCACTGAAGCTATGGTTGCTGAAATGCCTGAACCAAAAGAACCAATGCCTGCGATGCCTCCTGGCGGCATGGGTGGCATGGGCGGCATGGGCGGCATGGGTGGTATGGACTTTTAAATTTATTTTCTTATTGAAGCTCAATAATATTATTGGGCTTCAATATGGTTGATAATATAGACCATCATCTAGATTAAGCATCTTAAACCATTGTTCCTTTTCAACCTCACTGATCTCTACAGTGTTAAAACCACATCTTAATAAAAATGAATATTGATCGGGTAAGATATGACCAGCCGCTCTAATTTCATTATTAAATTTTAATTCTTTCCTAAGTTTCTTTACAAATGTAAATGGACGTCCATCCTTAAAGGTCTTAAAATTTATTTGAATTAAAGAAAGTGCTTTTAAATCTTGTTCACTAAAATCAAAAATCTCATCAGAAAATATTTCAATTCCAATAACTAATTTTTTTTTTATGATCTGATCTTTTAACAGAATCCAATTTTTTTTTTCTATGATTGAATAGTTTTTAATTTTAGAAATTGTAATATCATCGCCTGATAATTTTAAATATTTATTAGTTTTTACAGTTTCTCTCTCAAGTATTATCATATAAATCTTTTTTAAAAGCCTCTATACCAACTCTTCTAAAAACTTTGAGAAAATCCTCATCTTTTCGTCTATTTTTTCTATAAGTTTCTATTATTTTCTCCAAAGCTTGCATTAGGTTTTTTTCAGAAAAAGATGGTCCCACTATTTGACCAATTGTAGCATCAAATTTGGCAGAGCCACCTAATGTTATTTGATAAGATTCTTCACCTTTTCTGTCTAAACCTAAAATCCCAATGTTGCCAACGTGATGATGTCCACATGCATTAATACAGCCTGAAACTTTTATTTTGAGATCACCAATTTCTTTTTGATGATTATAATTCTTGAAGTGAGTGCTTATTTTTTGAGAAATTGGTATTGACCTAGCAGTTGCTAATGCACAATAGTCCATTCCTGGACAACAAATTGTGTCTGTTATTAGTCCTATGTTTGGAGTTGAAAGATTTATTTTAGTTAGAATTTTCCATAACATGAATAGATCAGACTTTTTAACATGTGGTAAAACTAAATTTTGTTCATGAGTAACCCTTATTTCACCTAAAGAAAATTGATCAGAAATATTAGCTAATTCGTACATTTGAGATGCATCGCAATCTCCTGGTGGTTTTCCAAAAGGTTTGAGTGAAATAACAACAATTGCATATCCTTTGCATTTATGTTCAAAAATGTTTTGTGAAATCCACTCATTGTATGTTTTATTTTTATGAGAAGGAATTTTCCTTTCTTTAGGAAGTAATTTCTGTAACTTAAAAAAGCTAAAAATTTCTTTAATATCTTTATCTGTTAAAACTAATTTTTGATTTTCAAATTTTAAAAAATTTTTTTCAACCATATCTCTGAATTTTTCAGCACCTAATTCGTTGACTAGAATTTTTATCCTAGCTTTATAAATATTATCCCTCCTTCCAAGTTCATTATAAGTACTTAGAATTGCTTCAAGATAATTTAATAAATCTTTCTTAGGCAAAAAGTCTCTTATTTTTTTTGCAATATATGGACTTCTTCCCTGCCCCCCACCTACATAAACTTCAAAGCCAATTTTATTTTTTCTTTTAATAAGTTTTAAACCAATATCGTGCACTTTAATAGCTGCTCTATCGTTTTCACAACCAGTAACTGCGATTTTAAACTTTCTTGGAAGGAATGAAAATTCGGGATGAAATGTAGACCATTTTCTAATAATTTCACACCAAGGTCTTGGATCCTCAACCTCATCTTTTACTATCCCCGCAAAATGGTCTGCTGAAGTATTTCTAATACAATTGCCTGAAGTCTGAATTGCGTGCATTTCAACATCAGCTAATTCTGATAATATTTCTGGAACGTCTATAAGTTTTGGCCAATTAAATTGTATATTTTGTCTTGTTGTAAAATGTCCATATCCTTTATCATATTTTTTAGCTATAGCACCTAGTTTTCTTAACTGGGTAGATGATAGCTCTCCATATGGTATGGCCACTCTTAACATATAAGCATGCAATTGAAGGTATAATCCATTCATAAGTCTAAGAGGTTTAAATTCTTCCTCAGATAATTTCCCCTTGATTCGTCTTTCTACCTGAAGCTTAAATTGTTTAACTCTCGTGCTAACAATGCTTTTATCTTTTTCTGAGTATTTGTACATTATTTTAAATCAAAAGTTAAACCTTTGTCCCTAATCTTATCTCTTAGTTTTCTAATATTTCCTAACTCATCTAGTTCTACGAAAGCTGGAGATACAATTATACATTTGTCTTCATCAATTTTAGAGATTTTTTCATAGTTTTCCAGTTGATCTTTGGGAATTCTTAAAGCATTCTTCGAGCTAGTAGACCAGCCTTCTTTTGTGTAAAAAACAACTTTGCCAGACAACAGATCATTAGCAGAAAGTATAAAAAAATTTCCTTCAAGCTTCTTTGCCATAATAAAAAATTATTAGTATAAAATAAAAAGTAAAGTATTTTTATAATAATACAAGAAAAAAAAGCAATATTAAATATTTTACATAAAAATTTTGTATAACTTAATTTTTTTAAGCTTGATAATCATTTTAAAAATAATAACTTTAAAAATATTATGAATGAAAGCAATTTAAAACAATGGCCCTTCGTCGAAGCAAAAAAACTTTTAAAAAGATTAAATAATCGAAGCAAAAAAGAAATAATATTTCAAACTGGATATGGTCCATCAGGTCTTCCTCACATTGGAACTTTTGGAGAGGTTTTAAGAACATCAATGGTTATTAAAGCATTTAAGCATTTATCATCCTTACCTACGAAACTTTATGTTTTTTCTGATGATATGGATGGATTACGAAAAGTTCCAAAAAATGTTCCAAATAAAGAAATAATTGAAAAAAATTTAGAAAAACCATTGTCAGATATTCCAGATCCGTTCAATATATTTAGTAGCTTTGCAGAACATAATAACAATAAATTAAAGGAATTTTTAAATGAATTTGATTTTGAATTTGAATTCAAATCTGCAACCAATCTATATAAAAATGGTTTGTTTAATGAAGGGTTAGAATTAATTTATGAAAATTATGATAAAATTATGGATATTATCATTCCAACACTAAGAAAAGAGAGAAGATTAACTTATTCACCGTTTCTTCCAATCTGTAGAACAACGGGTAAAGTTCTTCAAGTTAAAGTTAAAGAATTCAATAAAAAAAATAAGAAAATTATTATTTATAATCCTTTCACTAATAAAGAAGAAGATTATTCTATTTTTAATGGTGATTGTAAATTACAATGGAAGGTTGATTGGGGAATGAGATGGAAAATTCTTGGAGTAGATTATGAGATGAATGGTAAGGACCTTATAGAATCTTTTTCATTATCAAGTAAGATTAATAAAGTTATAGGTGGAATTCCTCCATGTAATTTAACGTATGAACATTTTTTAGATGAAAAAGGTGAAAAAATATCTAAGTCTATTGGGAATGGGATTTCTGTCGAAAATTGGCTCGAGTTTTCACCAAGAGAAAGCCTAGAACTTTTTATGTTTCAAAATCCAAATAGAGCGAAAAGGCTTTATTTTGATATTATTCCAAAAACAACAGATGAGTTTTTGAAGTTTAAAATAAATTACAAAAAACTTGAGAATTATGAAAAATTAAATAGTCCAATATGGTTTATTAATTTGAACCATGATGAAGAAGTGCCCGAGAAGATATCATTCAATATGATTTTAAATTTAGCTAGTGTCTGTAATGCAGAGAGCTGCGATATCTTGTGGGGTTTTATTGAGAACTATTATCCAAAAATTGATAAAAGTAAAAATTCAAGTCTGCACAGACTTTTAGAATTTGGGGTGCAATATTATAAAAAGTTTGTTCTTCCCNAAAAAAAATACAGGCATGCAACAGAAATAGAGAAGAAAGGTTTTAAAGAATTAGTAAATTTTTTAAATAGTCTTTCAAAAGATGTTGAAGCTGAAGATATTCAAACAAAGATCTATGACATAGGTATGTCATTGAAATATGAAAATTTAAAAGATTGGTTTTCAGCTTTTTATGAAGTTATCCTTGGTCAGAATCAGGGACCAAGACTTGGATCTTTTATCAAATTCTATGGAATAACAGAAACAAGTAAATTGTTAGAGAGTAAATTAAAAGAATGATTCCAAGATTTATATATAAAATATTAACTCATGAAGAATGGAAGAATTTTAAAAAAAGAAAAATTTTTCTTAACAGTTTGGATGTGAAATCTGGTTTTGTACATTTGTCCACAAAAAAACAAGTTAATGGTACAATAAATAAATATTTTTTTGACTATAGTATTTTAGTTTTAGTTAGTTTTAAATTTGCAGATTTAAAAAAAAACCTTGAATGGGAAATATCGAGAGATGGAAATTTATTTCCACACTTTTANGGTAAGTTAGATATAAAAAAAGTTTATAATTACAAAATAATTAGACAACCATTATGATCTTTAATTTCTTATCTAATAGTAGTAATTTTATACCTCCAGAATTTTTGCATAAAATTTTCATTAATTCATTGAAATTGAATTTTTTTAAAAATATAAAAAGATTTGCTAATTTGGAGTTTAATTTACTTAAAAAAAACTTTCATAATCCTCTTGGCCTAGCAGCTGGTTTTGATAAAAATGCTGAAGCAATTGAAGGAGAATTTAATTTAGGATTTGGATTTGTTGAACTTGGAACTGTTACACCAATGCCTCAAAANGGAAACCCAAAGCCAAGAGTTTTTAAAATTCCTGAATATGAGGCTGTAATTCAAAGGTTAGGTTTTAACAATCATGGTTTAGAGAGATTTTTGGGTAATGTAAAAAAATATAGGATTAATAATAAAAATAACATTATTGGTGCTAATATTGGGAAAAACAAGAACACTTCTGACTTAAATAATGATTATAAAATTCTTTTTGAATCAATTTCGCCCTTTGTTGACTATATTACAATAAATATTTCATCACCAAATACAGAAGGACTCAGAGATCTTCAGAAAAAAGGGAACATAGAAAACTTATTAGAAACAATCATAAAATGTAATAAAAAAAAATTACCCACATTTATAAAAATTTCTCCTGATATTGATGATAATAATCTNAANAATATTTGNAAAATTTGTATNAAAGAGGATTCAATTTCNGGTTTNGTNATTTCNAANACNACAATNTCNAGAGANTCNCTTNATTCAAAACAAATAAGAAATTCNTGGAAAATTCTTGAAGAAGGGGGGCTTTCAGGGCCACCTGTAAAAAATCTTTCAAATATCATCATTGAGAAAGTTTTTAAATTAACACAAGGTAAAATCTTAATTGTTGGTGTTGGAGGTATTTCCAATGGTAAAGATGCATACGAAAAAATTTCTATGGGATGTAACCTTGTTCAAATTTATACTTCATTAATCTATAGAGGACCCGCAGTTGTATCAAATATTCTGTCTGAATTAAGTTTACTAATAAAAAAGGATGGATACTCAAATGTTACACAACTAGTTGGAAAAAAAGTTAAAAATGTCTAAGCCTTCTGAACTATTAAATCTTTCTGAGGTTTCTAAATCTTATGATGTTTTCTTCATTGATTTGTGGGGAGTAGTTCATAATGGTGTAAAATTATTCAATGATATAATTGATGTTTTGCAAAATTTAAAAAAAGAAAAAAAGAAAATTTTTTTTTTAACTAATGCTCCGAGAAGAGCAGCTGTAATAAATGAGCAACTTAAAGACTTTGGACTAAGTGACGAATTATATGATTTTGTAGTTTCATCCGGTGAAATTACATGGCAAAAATTAAATAGTAACAAAAAAGAAGGTCAAAAAAACTGTTTTTTAATTGGACCAAAACGTGATTTTCATTTAATTGAAGGACTTGATCTAAAAGTTACTAATGACCCAAATTTGACTGATATCATTTTAAATACTGGCCCATGGGGAGATGATGACGTACTTGAAAATTATACATCAATTCTTGAAAATTTAGTAAAAAAAAATCCAATAATGATTTGTTCTAACCCTGATAAAACTGTTGTAAGAGGAGACAGATTTATGATTTGTGCTGGAACTTTAGCAGACTATTACGAAAAGATTGGAGGATCAGTGGAGTACTATGGAAAACCGTTTAAACAAATTTATGAATTTTGTTTTAAAATTATAGAGAAAAATAAAAAAGTTTTAGTAATTGGAGATTCTCTTGAAAACGACATAGCTGGAGCTAATAATCAGAATCTTGATTCAATTCTAATAACCTCTGGTATACACAGGCAAGTAAATAATGAATCGGGTATTGATATAAAAAAATTAGATGATTTAATGGAAAAAAAAAAAAATTTACCCAAAATATTTCATGAAAAGTTTAATATTTTGAATTAAAATAGGATTGTTGATTGTCAAAAAATTATAAATTTACCGATTGGCTTGAAGTCGCAAAGAAAGAACTCAAAGGAAAAGATATAGATGGTTTGAATTGGCAGACTCCAGAAGGTATAGAAGTGAAACCTCTTTATACCGAAGAAGATATTAAATCAATTAAGCATACTATTGGGGTTCCAGGTCTTCCTCCATTCACCAGAGGCCCAAGAGCTACTATGTACTCCAATCGTCCATGGACTATAAGGCAATATGCTGGATTTTCGACAGCTGAAGAATCTAATAAATTTTATAAAGAGGGATTAAAAAATGGCGTAACAGGATTATCAGTTGCTTTTGACCTTGCAACCCATCGTGGTTATGATTCTGACCATCCTAGAGTAATTGCCGATGTAGGTAATGCAGGTGTGGCAATAGATTCTATAGAGGATATGAATGCTCTTTTTCATGGTATACCCCTTGAGAAAATGAGTGTTTCAATGACTATGAATGGTGC
>PALU01000038.1 GCA_002706585.1 Rickettsiales bacterium | reverse complement strand
CAAACTCTTCACCAATTACACCATGATTTTTAAATTTCTTTTTTAATTTAGTTCTAAACTTATGTTCTATTTCTTTATCAATATTTGTAACGAATGAACCATCATTTTTTTCGTCGATAGTAATTTTCTTAAGAAAATTATTTTTTAAGATTTTTCCGCTTAAGTCAGCAAAAGAGTTAGCAAAATTTAATAGTTCAACTAATTCTTTTCCCATTTTATTTCAATGTTTCTAAGTATGAAATAATATCTACTCTATCCCCAACTTTTTTTAACCCCTTATAAACCATCTTTGTACCCTTAATATAATTTTTAGGGTTTTCCAAAAAATAGAATAGTTCCTCACGCGACCAATTTTTGTTATATTCTGTGAGTGCACTTGAATATTTAAAATCTTTTATTGAGGCAACTTTCCTGTCAATAATTCTCCAAAGTGGAGGGCCAATTTTATTTTTTTGATTAGAACTAAAATCATGGCAAGCTAAGCATGGTTTGGAGATTTTTTTCCCATTTTGTGGTTTGGCTTGAGTAAACAACTCAGTAAAATTTATCTCAACTTTAGGAGCAACATCTTTTTTAGAATCATCAGTCAGATTAATTTTTTTTTCTAGATTTTCTTCTTCAGGAGAAATTACGATATAACCTTTTTTATACTCTTTCTCATTAAAAAAAATTAAATCAAAAACCTTAAATCCTTGAAACAAAATTAGGATTGTGATCAAAGATAAAAAATATTTATTCATTAAAATTACAAATTTATTTTTAGTATATTAATATAAAATAATACAGATGTGACAAATAAAAATAAAAAAAAAAATAAAATCTTAATAGCTATTCCAGCAAGGCTAAAATCAACTCGATTAAAAAATAAGCTTTTAAGAAAAATTCATGGAATTCCTATGGTTATTAGAGTTGCTGAAAATGCAATAAAAACAAATTTAGGCGAGGTTGTAGTTGCAACCGATAGTAAAAGAATATTAAATATTTGCAATTTTTATAAGGTAAGTTGTGTTCTAACAGATTTATCTCATCCAAGTGGTACCGATAGGATTTTTGAGGCTTATAAATTAAAAAAAAAAAAGTTCGACTTGGTAGTTAACTTACAAGGTGATTTACCGTTTTTTGAAAGAAATTTACTTTCCAAGACTATTAACTTGTTTAGAGATAAAAACACTCAAATAGGTTCGGCAGTATGTGACTTAACAAAAAGTGAAATAAATGATTTAAATATTGTTAAAGCAAAAGTATTATTAGATAAAGAAGGTTCTGGTTTTGCAATTGACTTTAAGAGAAAGGTTTCAAATTCTAAAGGTTTTTATCATCATATAGGTATTTATATTTACAAACCAGAAATATTAGAAAAGTTTGTAAAATACCCTCAAAGTTTAAATGAAAAAAATAGGAAGTTAGAACAAATGAGAGCTCTCGACAACTCTATAAAAATTAAACTAGTAAAGTTGAAACATAATCCTCCAAGTATTGATACAAAAGAGGATTTAAAAAAAATAAGATCTTACATGAGAAAATTAATTTAAGTTATTATGAAAAAAAAAATAATTTCATTTCAAGGGTTACATGGAGCTTATTCGGATTTGGTATGTAGAAAATTTTATAAAAGCTTTAAAACCCTTCCATGTAATACATTTGAACAAACTTTAGCAGCTGTAGAAACGAAGAAAGCAGATTTAGCATTAATACCTGTAGAAAATAATATTGCAGGAAGAGTTGCAGATATGCATTTTCTTTTGGAAAATATAAATTTAAAAATTATAGAAGAGCATTATCAAAAAATTGAACACTTTTTATTAGGTAATAAAAAATCATCTTTTAAAAAAATTAAGAGAGTTCTAAGTCATACACATGCTATATCACAATGTAAAAATAATATTAAAAAATTTAGGCTTGAGCCTGTTCATTTTATTGATACGGCAGGTGCAGCAAAATTTGTATCAGAATCTAATGATAATTCTGTTGCAGCAATTTCCTCAGAATTATCTTCAAAAATTTATAAGCTAAAAATTTTAAAAAAAAATTTTTCTGATAAGCAAAATAATATAACAAGATTTCTAGTTTTTTCTTTAAGAAGTAAAAAGCTTTCCAAGAGAAAAAAAGTTATTACAACTATAGTTTTTAATACCAAAAACCTCCCTGCATCTTTGCATAAAGCACTTGGTGGATTTGCATTAAATAATGTTAATCTTACAAGGTTAGAAAGTTTTTTTGTAAATAAGGATTTTAAACAATTCTCCTTTATTATAGATGTAGAATGTCACCCTGAAAAAGAAAACTTTAAAAAAGCACTTAAGGAGCTTGAAAAATATTCTACAAAAGTAAGGATACTTGGTTTTTACGAGGCTTCTAATTTTAGATCACAATAAGGTATTTTAAATTGATTGATAAAATGTTAAATTAGCATTGGGAGTTGAATTTAGGCATTATGTTCGCTAACCCGGTCAGAACTGAAAGGTAGCAGCCGTAACGAATTCTAGTGGGTTAAATCTCAACTCCTTCAAGAGAATATGACAACAACTGGAAATTATATAGTCTTGGCTAGAAAGTATAGGCCAAAAATTCTATCAGATCTAATTGGCCAAGATGATATTACAAAGATAATTAAAGGTTCAATAAAATTAAACAGAGTTGCTCATGCTTTCCTTTTTTCTGGAACACGTGGAGTAGGTAAGACCTCAGTTGCCAGAATATTGGCAAAAATAGTTAATTGTCAGTCTAGCTCTGCAGAAGTATTGGATCCGTGTCTTAAATGTGAGACTTGCACCTCCATAGATAATGAAACAAATATGGATGTGGTTGAGATTGACGCAGCTAGTAGAACAGGTGTTTCTGATGTCAGGGAAATCATCGAAAACATTAACTACAAACCTATGAGTGCAAAAAAAAAAATTTATATTATTGATGAAGTCCACATGCTTTCAAAAGCTGCATTTAATGCTCTATTAAAAACACTGGAGGAACCCCCGTCAGATGTATTATTTATATTTGCAACAACTGAAATAGAAAAAATACCTGTTACAATTTTATCAAGATGTCAGAGATTTATCCTTAAAAGAGTAGGCATGGAAGAACTTTCAAAACATCTTATTAATGTAGCTAATAAAGAGGGGTTTCAATTAGATTTCGAGTCTTCAAATTTAATTGCACAAAGTTCTGAAGGTTCTGTAAGAGATGCATTGTCAATTTTAGATAATGTTATAGTTAGGGACAAACCTATAAATATTAATCTTGTAAGAGGGGTTTTAGGTTTATCTGATAATAATTTAGTTGTTGATCTATTTGAAAATCTTTTTGCTGGAGATGTTAAGTTATGTTTAAAAAAGTTTGATGAAATTTATGAAAAGGGTATTTCAATTGATCTTTTAGCAAAAAATTTAATGCGTTTGTCATATCATTTAGCTCGTATTAAAGCACTATTGGATATAGAAAATTCATTTTCAGATAAAATGACAATGCAAAGATTACATAAAATTTCTAATGAATATGAAATGGATTTTATAATAAGGTTTTGGGAATTAATAAATAAATATATTAATGAGGTTTCAAACGTTTTTGATGAGAAACAATGTTTTGAAATGATAATTATAAGACTTTGTTATTTCTCATTTATTCCTACTCCCTTGGAAGGAATTCATAAATTTAAATCTGATCAGGAAATAGAAAAAAAGGTTAAAAATTCTGAAAATAAAATGATGAATACTGAAAATTTTAAAACTAATCAAAATGTCGTGACGAAATCTAATATTCTAAAAAAACCTGAAAATAATAATTATAAGAATAATTCCTTGTCTGCTGACAGTTTAGGGAAATTTTCTTATTTAGTAAGTTTGATAGAAGAAAAATCAGAACTGATAGTATCTTATCATCTAAAAAATTCTTTTCGATTAGTTAATTTAGTTGAACCAAATAAAAATAAAAATATAGGTACTATTGAACTTCAAAATATTGCAAAAGATATAAATGAAAAATTAATACTTTGGAAGGCATCAAAAATATTATTAAATATTACTGGCAACAGATGGATAATTTCAATTTCTAATAATTCTGGCTTGAATTCTCTAGCAGAAATCGAGGAGAAAGAAGAAAATAAAAAAATTCAACAAATAAAAAATGATAAATTTATAAAAAAATTTCTTGAAATGATTCCTTCATCTGAAGTAACTTCAATAAGAGAAAATAAAGAAGAACAAAAATTTAAAAATAAAGGAAAAAAATAATGACAAACCTATCTCAAATTATGAAACAAGCTAAGGCTATGCAAGAAAAAATGCAAGAAGCTCAAAAAAAAATTGAGGAATCTGAGGTTGAAGGTGCCTCTGGGGGTGGAGCTGTAAAAGTCATTATTAATGGAAAATATTTAGTAAAAAAAATTCAAATTGATCCATCGCTTATAAATAAAGATGAAAAAGAAGTTCTAGAAGATCTAATAATAGCAGCAATAAATGATGCCAATAAGAAAGTTTCAGAAAATATGAGCCAACAACTAGGTTCACTGTCTGGTGGCATGGGATTGCCTCCTGGAATAAAATTACCATTTTAATAATGGCATCATCGCTAAATGATTTAATTGATTTGTTTTCAAAATTTCCTAGTTTGGGAAATAGATCAGCAAGAAGAATAGTTTTATACTTATTAAAAAATAAGGAAAAATTAATTCCTTTACTCACAGAGAAATTATCAGAGATTAACAAAAATTTATCGTTTTGTAATATATGTGGAAATGTTGATATAGCTAACCCATGTAAAATTTGTGAAGACCTCAAAAGAAATGGTGAAAAAATCTGCATTGTTGAAGATATAGGAGATTTATTTGCTATAGAGAAGAGTAAAGCTTTTGACGGACATTACCATGTACTTGGTGGAGTTCTATCAGCTATAGATGGAATTGGGCCTGAAGAATTAAATATTCTATCTTTATTTAAAAGGTTAAAGGATAATAAAATTTCAGAGATTATTTTAGCGACAAATGCTACAGTTGAGGGTCAAATTACAGCACAATATATAGCTGATAATTGTCCAGATAAAAATATTACAGTGACCAAATTAGCCCAAGGTATGCCTGTAGGAGGAGAACTTGAACTTCTTGACTTTAATACCTTGTCAACTGCTTTTAGCTCGAGGTTGGAAATAAAATGATTATTTATTTTCCTCTAGTTTAAGAAGATTATCTTTCTTATTAGAGATTTTTTTTGTTGTTATAAGAATGTCATTAAGATCATTTTGAGCATTTGAGAAATGGGAATCCATTTTCTTAACCCTAGTTTCTAATCTTGTTAATTCATTTGTTAAGTCCCTCAATTGTTGATAAATTAATACTGCACTTTCTTTAATTCTTTTATCTCTTGTAAGACTTTCAATAGAATTTAAAACTATCCAAAGAGTTGTTGGAGAAATTAAAAATGTTTTATATTCATAAAATGTTTGTGATAATTCTGGAAAGAATTTAAAAATTTCAAGATAGATCATTTCACTTGGGATAAAAATCAAGGCTATATCTGAAGTTTCACCAGCTATTATATACTTGTTTTTAACTTCTAGAATGTGATTAGTTATATCTGTTTTAAAAATCTTTATATTCTTTTTTCTTTCATCATTTGACGTTGATTTTAAAATTTTTTCATACCCTTCACGTGGAAATTTTGCATCAATACATATTTTATTAAGTGGGCCAGATGATTTTATAATACAGTCAACCCTTGAGTTATTTGATAGTGTTTTTTGAAAATCATAATTTTCTTTCGGGAGATAATCTTTAATAAGATTTTCTAGAATTATTTCACCAAATCTTCCTCTTTGAGTTGTGTTTGACAGTATATTTTTTAAGTCTACAACATTTTGTGTTAATCCTGATATATTTTGCTGTGCTCTATCTATTAGTGAGATCTTTTCTCTAATTTTTTGGAGGTTTGAAATATTTTCATTTGAATTTTTTTCAACTTTAAGATCAATTTTGTCAAAATTCTTTTCAAGAATATCTGAGAGTGATTTCTCTAAACCCTCTTGTTTTTCTAAAAGAATTCTTAATCTTTCCTTTGTTAAAGAATTATTGAGAAAAAAATTAGTAAAAATCCAAACTAAGATTGCTAGTACTAATAAGATTATAATTATAGATTCAAAATTCATATTTATTGTTATAATTAAAATATGGCTGTTTTACAGATTTTAACAATTCCTGACCCCAGATTGAAGTATAAATCTAATAATATTCAAAATTTTGATAAAAATCTCGAGAAAATAGTGGATGATATGTTTGATACACTTTATGCCTCAGGGAATGGTATAGGTTTAGCCGCACCACAAGTGAATATTCATCAAAGAATAATTGTAATGGATCTGAGAGAAGATGAAAAATCGAATCCACAAGTTTTTATAAACCCAAGAATAATTAAATTTTCTGCTGAAAAAAATATTAATGAGGAAGGTTGTTTATCAATTCCAGAATTTTATGCAGAAGTGGAAAGACCATCTACAGTTGATGTTGAATGGTTTGATACTAAAGGCAAAAAAATAAAAAAAAAAATGACTGGCCTTTTATCAATATGTATGCAGCACGAAATAGATCACTTAAATGGAGTTTTGTTTATAGATCACATTTCCAAGCTAAAAAAAAAAATGGCACTCCAGAAATTCAAAAAACTAAAAACAAAAAAATAGATGGAGGATCTTTCAAATTTTAGTATTGGTTTTTTTGGAACCCCTAACTTTTCATTAGAGTTTTTAAAAGTGTTAGATGAACATAAGGTAAATATTGTTTATGTAGTTACAAATCCTCCATCAAAATCTGGAAGAGGAAAAATAAAAAATTTTTCACCAGTTCAATCTTGGGCAATAAAAAAAAAAATCCAAGTATTTACACCTGATGATACTCAAGATAAATTTTTTTATGATAGAATTAAAAAATTCAATGTTGATTTGGGAATAGTAGTAGCATACGGAAAAATTATTGATAATAGGATTCTAGAATTACCAAAGTTTTTTACAATTAATGTGCATGCCTCACTTTTACCTAGATGGCGAGGAGCTGCACCAATTCAAAGAGCAATTTTAGCAGGAGATATAGAAACTGGAGTATCAATTATGAAAGTTGAGAAAGGATTAGATTCAGGACCGTTATTATGTGAAAAAAAAATTATAATATCGAATTATGATACTCTTGGATCCTTAAGTCAAAAAATTGAGATAGAAGGAAAGAAATTAATGTTGTTAGGTATACACAAAATTATTCTTAATAACTATAAATTAAAACATCAATCAAATTCAAAAGTAACTTATGCAAAAAAAATTGCAAAGGAAGAAACTAGAATTCAATGGAGTGAATCAGCTGAATTAATTAATCTAAAGATTCGTGCATTTAACCCTTTTCCAGGTGCATGGACAAAAACTGGAAAAAGTAAGGAGAGAATTAAAATTCTTAAAGGAGAGGCTATAAATATATGTGACGATTTTAATGATACTAAAGCATTTAGTGGAACTTTGTCACCATCATTGATAGTAAAATGTGGTAAAGGTTTTTTAAAAATAATTGAATTACAGCGAGAAGGAAAAAAAAAGATGACAAATGTTGAGTTTTTAAATGGAAATAAGATTCTTGACCCATTTTTTGAATGACAAGTAGAATTAAATTATTAATAGAATACGAAGGAACAGATTATGTAGGATGGCAAAAACAGAAAAATGGCCGATCTGTTCAGGAAGAAATTGAAATTTGTTTAAGTCAACTCTACGGAGTTCAAATACCAATTTTGGTTGCTGGGAGAACTGATTCAGGAGTTCATGCTCTTGGTCAAGTAGCTCACTTTGATTTAGACAAAGAAATTATAAAGATAGAGAGGTTAAGCTTTGCATTAAATAGTTTTCTAAAGAAAAGAAAGAATAAAATAACTATTCTAGAGTGTAAAAAAGTAAAAAAATCATTTCACTCAAGATTCTCTGCTAAAAAAAAAACATATTTATATAAAATCTTAAATAGAAGGACTAAATCATATTTTCACACAAATAGATCATGGTTTTTACCAATAGAAATTGATTTAAATGCTATGCAAAGATCTTCAATCCATTTTTTAGGCAAACATGATTTTAATGCATTTAGATCAATTGATTGTCAGGCTAAAAAAAGTGAACGGTCAATAGAATCANTTAAAATAAAAAAGAATAAAGAATTAATTGAGATCAGAATAACTGGGAAATCGTTTTTGCATAATCAAGTTAGAATTATGATTGGAACTTTACTTAATATTGGTAAAGGTTCTTGGGACGTAGATAAAATCAAAGAAATAATACTTTCAAAAGAAAGAAAATACGCAGGTCAGACGGCACCGCCTCATGGGTTGTATCTAGAGAAAATTTTTTATTAATTTTTATTTATAAAATATTTCATTTAATATTTTACTGTATATTTCTTTAAGTAAGATAATATCTTTTATCGCAACATTTTCATTTGCCTGATGCATTGTTTTCCCAACAATACCAAATTCTAGAACTGGACAAATCTTAGAAATAAATCTTGCATCTGANGTTCCTCCAGTTGTGCTCAACGTGGTTTTAATTTTTGTCATTTTTTTGATTGTTCTTAAAATTTTCTTTGTATATTCTTCTGAATAATTAAGAAAAGCTTCACCTGAAGTTTTTGTAATTAGCTTATATTTTGCCCCTGTTTTCTTGATTCTATTATTTATCGTTTTTATAATTTTTGAAGAGGAAAAATTGTTATTAAACCTAACATTAAATTTTATAAATGCTTCAGATGGTATCAAGTTTGAGACTTTATTATTTACATCAACTGATGTTATGATAATTTTTGAAGGTTGGAAATTTTTAGAACCCTTATCCAATGGTTTTTTAAGCTCATTACAAATTTTTACTAATTTATCTATAGGATTAGAAGATAGTTCAGGATATGCTACATGTCCTTGTTTACCGAAAACTTGAATTGTTCCATTAATACTCCCTCTTCGACCAATTTTTATCATTTCTCCAAGTTTACTTGGATTAGTTGGTTCACCAACGATACAGAAGTCTATTTTTATTTTTTTTGTTTTTAACCATTCAACAACTTTTTTTGTTCCATTTTTAGCTTCACCTTCTTCATCAGCTGTTAATATAAAACATAACGAGCCATCAAAGTTTTTATTCTTATTAATAAACTCTATTGTAGCTGATAGAAAAGCTCCTATTGCTGATTTCATATCACTTGCACCCCGGCCATAAAGATTTCCATTTATAATTTTAGGGTTAAATGGATTGAATTTCCAATTNGTCAAGTCTCCAGGTGGTACAACATCAGTATGGCCTGCAAAACAAATCCTTGGTCCTGACCCACCTTTATAANTTGCATATAAATTGATAACTGGTGGATTTCCAAATTTGAGTAATTCACACGAAAAATTATTTTTTGTGAGAATTTTTTTTATATATTCAAGAGATCCATTACTTTCTGGCGTAATACTTTTAAATGAAATCAATTTTTCAGAGATTTTTATTGGATCCATTACTCTCTTAATAGTTCATTGATAGAAGTTTTTGATCTTGTCTTTTCATCAACCTTTTTTACAATTACAGCACAATATAAATTTGGACCCGGTGTGCCGTCATTCAAAGTTTTGCCTCCTACAGTTCCTGGAACAACCACAGAATAACTTGGAACTTTTCCATAAAAAATTTCCCCTGTATCTCTATCAATTATTTTTGTTGAAGCTCCAATATAAACTCCCATAGAAATTACACTTCCCGTTTCTACAATTACTCCTTCAGCTATTTCAGATCGAGCACCAATGAAACAATTATCTTCAATTATCACAGGATTAGCTTGAAGAGGTTCTAAAACTCCNCCAATGCCAGCACCGCCAGAAATATGAACATTTTTACCAATTTGAGCGCATGATCCTACAGTTGCCCATGTATCAATCATTGTTCCTGAATCTATATAAGCACCTAAATTAACAAAACTGGGCATTAGAACGACATTAGCTGCAACAAAAGATGAATATCTTACTATAGAACCTGGAACAGATCTAAAATTCCTTTTAGTCCATTCATCTTCAATCCAACCAGAAGTTTTTAAATTAACTTTGTCGTACCATGAATATTGTCCTCTTCTAGAATTTGATATTCCACTTGAGAACATAGTGTTATCATTTATTTTAAAAGATAGAAGGATTGCCTTTTTGATCCATTCGTTTGTTTCCCAAATTCCATTTTTTTTTTCACAAACTCTTATTTTTCCATTATCTAGAGAATCTAAAATATTTTTTACAGTATCTATCAACAGTTTATCATTAATATTTAGGGATTCTCTGTTATCCCAAAATTTTTCGATATGATTTTTATCTTTTTCAGTCATATAAGGATTAGCTTAAGAATTTTTTTATCATATCCAAAGCTCCATTAATAGTTTTAAATCTATAATTTATAAACGGTTTTTTATTCCAATTCTGATTTGAATTTTTTATATGTACAGTTGTTATTCCAATTTTATAAGCTGTTAATAAATTTTTTTCTAGATCTTCAAAATAAACTATACTCTCTGGTTTTAAGTCATACTTTTTTAGGAGAGACTTTAACGATTCAACTTTTGGTTTAGGAATAAAATTTGCTTTCTTTATATCAAAAATATCATCAAAGACATTACTTAAACCCAAGCAACGTAAAATTTTTTTGGCATATTTTTCATCACCATTAGTATATATGAATTTTTTCCCAGGAAGATTTTTAATATCCTTTTTCAAAGATGAATCCTTTTTTAAACTTTTCATATCTATATCATGAACAAAGTCTAAAAAATCTTCTGGATCTATATTATAGTTTTTCATCAATCCAAAAAGCGTTGTTCCATATTTGTGATAATAATTCTTTTGAACTTCAAATGCCTTCTCACGAGATATCTTTAGTTTTTCTGAAATAAACTTTTTCATCCTTAAATCAATTTTGTCAAAGATTTTTGAATCTGGAGGATAAAGGGTATTATCTAAATCAAATAACCAACAGTTCTTTAATTTAAAGACTTCATACGACATTATTTTGTAATAAGTGTTCCAACACCATGTTCTGTAAATATTTCTAACAAAATTGCATGAGGAAGTCTTCCGTCTAATATTACTGCAGCTTTTACTCCATTTTGAACTGCATCAACACAAGTTTCAACTTTTGGAATCATACCATCTTTAATAGTGTTATTTTTTATCAATTTTTTTACATCTTTTATAGAAATTTGAGTTAGCAAGTTGCCTTTTTTATCAACTACTCCTTTTACATCAGTTAGTAATATTAGTCTCTCTGATTTAATAGATGAAGAAACTTTTCCTGCCATGGTATCTGCATTAATATTGTATGTTTTAAAATTCTTATCAAAACCTATTGGGGATATGACTGGTATAAAGTCAGAATCTAAAAACCAATTCAAAAAATCTTTATTAATTTTTTCTGGAACCCCAACAAATCCCAAATCAAACAATTTTTCAACAGAAGAAAGGTTTTTTTTATTTTTAATTAATTTTTTTGTTTTTGCTAGTAATGCATCCTTTCCTGAAAGACCAATTGCCCTTCCGCCCTTCTTATTTATTTCCATAACAATTTCTTTATTTATTGACCCTGATAAAACCATTTCTACTATTTCCATAGTTTCTTTATCAGTAATTCTTAGGCCATCTATAAAGGAGCTTTTTACTCTCAGTTTATCAAGCATTTTTTTTATTCTAGGTCCACCACCATGAACAACTATTGGATTAATACCAACCTGTTTTAGTAAAACTATATCCTTTGCAAAATTCTCAGATAGTTCCTCGTTCATTGCAGACCCTCCATATTTAATTGTGATGCAAGAACCAGAATATTTTTGCATGAAAGGAAGAGCTTTTGATAATATCTTAGCCTGCTCCATCCAATCTTCGTCTTTTGTATTAGAAATTTTCACAATTTTTTTCTCACAATGAATTAAAAAGAAATTTTTTTAATAAAATTATCCCATTAACTTCTTTTATACTAGTAGTAAACAAATTTTTTTTAATTTGAAAATTAGATCGTATATTATCTGGGATTAACTCATTAAGATTCTCATTTTTTTTTTTTTTATCAATTTTAGTTAAAATTAGGCAAATTTTATTAGAAAAAATTTTTTCAAGATTTTGAAAGATAACTTTATCAATAGATTTAAATCCATGACGAGAGTCAATTAATAAAAAAATTTTTTTAATATTTTCTCTTTTTTCAAAATAAAAATTTATTAGCAGATCTAAGTCATTTCTTTCTTTCTTTGGAATTTTTGAAAAACCATATCCAGGAAAATCTACGAATCTAATCTTTTTTTCAAATTCGTAAAAAATTAAAGATTTAGTTCTACCTGGTGTTCTAGAGATTTTTGCAAGATTTGTATTAGTAAGAGAATTAATCAATGAAGACTTTCCAACATTAGATCTTCCCCAAAAAACAAATTCGGCTATTGAATCGAAAGGTAAATTTTTTGAATCATAAACTTCTTTTAAGAATTTCCATGATTCAGAACCTCCTTTGATCATTCTTTACAAGTTTTCCTTTTTCTGTTTTTTTAAAAGTATGTATTGTTGCCCAATTGATAGAATATTATTCACTGTCCAATATATAACCATTCCTGAAGGAAATGTAGCTAGTAAAAAAGTGAATACAAATGGAAGCATCATAAAAATTTTTGCCTGAATTGGATCAGGTGGTGGTGGATTAATTTTTTGTTGAAGATACATTGTTAAACCCATAAGTATTGGCCAAACACCAATTGTAAGAAAAAGTGGTGGATTCCATGGAATTAATCCAAATAGATTAAATAAACTAGTAGGATCTGGGGCTGATAGATCTTTTATCCATCCAAAAAAAGGTGCATGTCTCATTTCAATGGATACAAATAATACTTTATAAAGAGCAAAGAATATTGGTATTTGAACTAAAATAGGCAAACATCCGGCTGCCGGGTTTATTTTTTTTTCCTTATACATTGCAAACATTTCTTGATTCATTTTTTGCCTATCATCTTTGTATCTATCCTTAATTCTTTGAATTTCAGGTGTTAAGATTCTCATTGCATTCATTGATTTAAATGATTTATTAGCAAGGGGGAACATTAATATCCTAATAAAGAACGTTAGGATTATGATTCCAACACCAAAATTACCAACCAAAGTTGATAAAAAATTAAGTGCATAAAATAATGGTTTTGTTAAAAAGTAAAACCAACCGAAATCTACTGATAGATCAAATTTATTAACTCCTAATTCTTTTATATATCTGTCTATTAATGGCACTTCCTTTGCTCCAACAAAAATATATGATTTAGTTGATAATTGTTTTTTAGGATTTAATACTTTTAATTCTTCATTAATATAATCAATTTGTATAGAATTTGATTTGTTAAGATTTTTAAATCTTGCTTTGAATGATTCTTTTGTGTCTGGAAAAATGGCAACTTGCCAGTAATGATCAGTATAACCAATCCAACCATTCTTTGAGGTTTCAATTATTTCTTTTTCCTCCTCAATTTCATCATAAGAAACTTCTTTAAGCGTGTCGTTAAATACTCCTAGTGGGCCTTCATGAAGTATAAAAAACTTATTTTCTGGTCTATAATTTCTTCTTTGAAGATATGTAAAGTTTGTAAGTTCTATTGTTTTATTTGATTCATTTAAAATTGAATCTTCAATTGTGATCATAAAGTTATCATCAAAAGAAATAATTCTTTTAAATTTGAGACCATCCTTATTTTCCCAGAATAAAACTATTTTTTCGTCATCTTGATACTCTTTTTTTTTTGATGTCCAAAGAGAGTTCTTATCTGGTANATTAATTAAATTATCCGTAGACGCCCAACCCATTCTTAAAAAATAGGGAGAGTTTGAATTTTCTTTTTGAAGAATAGAGATATTATCATTTTTTTTTTCTAAACTGTGGAAATAATCCTTTAGAAATACATCATCAAATGTTGCTCCGAANAGATTAATTGTTCCACTTAACCTTTGCATATTAAACTTAATTCTATTCTCTCTAATTTTGGGAGTTTCACTCTGAACTATTTTTTCACTAATATTAGGGATAAATTTATCTTCATCATTTTTAACCTCAATTTCTGAATCTGTAATTTGTTGATTTGAAATTGGTTTTTTTGGAGCAAAAAAAGTGTCAAAAATGACCAACACTATTATTGAAAAGACAACTGCAAGAATTAAGTTTTTTTGATTATCCATTGTACGAAATAAAAATATAGTTTTATAGGATCCTCTATAATTTTTCAATGATTTAAATTTTTAAGCTTAGAAAAAAATTATTTATATCTGCATTTATTTCTTCAAAATTTGATTCTAAAAATCTTTTTTTAGGAATAATTTCAATATCAAAATAATCAGGAATTTTATTGTAGTTTTTTGTTACACTAGCCCTTATAACTCTTTTTATATAATTTCTTGTTACTGCATTTCCTAACTTTTTTGTAACTGTTAAACCTATTTTTGTCCTTTTATCTTTCTTTTTGTGAAAATTTATAATTAAATATTTANACGATAAAGACTTACCTTTGTTTCTAATATTTAGAAACTCATATCTTTTTTTTAAGGAAAAAAATTTTTTATTAGGCTGAGAGTTTTTTTCTTCCTTTTTGTCTTCTTCTGATAAGTACTTTTCTTCCACCCGTAGTTGACATTCTGGATCTAAACCCATGCCTTCTTTTTCTTACTTTATTACTAGGTTGATATGTTCTTTTCATGACTAATGCCTTATTTAGGTTTTATATCAGAAAGCGAGAAATTGTAAAACAAAATTTAATCACCTCTTACACTCCCATCTCTTCTATTATCAGCAACACCTAAATAATAATCATTTTTCTTTTGAATGATTGCTAGACCACTGGTTAATTTTCTCACCTTACCCTTTTTTTTTAGTTTTAAATTTAGTTTTTCATTTTCTAAAAAAATTTTTCCATTAATTGCAATATAGTTTGGGCTTTTAATGGATTGATCGATATCTTTTTCTAAATAAAGAACATCAATCAAAACTCTTAAAATATAGGAAATAATTGCCTTTCCTCCTGGCGACCCGATTGTTAAATAAAAGTTGTTATTCTCGTCATAGATGATTAAAGGAGACATAGAACTTAATGGTCTTTTTTCACCTTCTGGTTTGTTAAAAATCTTATTACCTAATTTATCTATAGTACGAAAAGAAAAGTCCGTTAACTGATTATTTAAGAAAAATCCATCTACGAATAATCTTGATCCAAATGAACTTTCAATACTAGAAGTTGCAGACACAATATTTCCATTTTTGTCAATAACAGAGAAGTGACTTGTAGAACTTAATATTTCATTAATTTCTTGAAATTCATGAGTTATATTTTTTTTTTTAAACAAATTAAATTCTTTCTTTAAAAATTTTTTATCTAAAATCTTTTTAATATCAATTTTAACAAATTTACTATCAGCAAGATTTTTATCTCTAAAATAATAAACAAAATTTAAAATTTCTAAAATTTTTTCTAAGTTTAAACTTTTATTATTTGTGAAGTGATTCCTTGCTATAATCTCTTCCAATAAAATTAATGCCTGAATAATACAAATTGTCCCAGATGATGGTAAATTTGGACCACAAATTTTATAACCTATTTTGAGCTGATAACATAAAGAGTTTTGAATTTCAGGTTTGTAATTCACTAAATCATCTATTGATAACTCTCCAGGATTAATTGAATTATTTACTGAGTGAACAATTTTTTCAGCAATTTCACCACTATAAAATGATTCGTGGTTTTGGGCAATTTCTTCTAATGTAAAAGCATAGTCTAGATTTTTAAAATTTTTTTGAGGGTGATTATTTATTTCGTTATAAATGATATTTGGATTTATTTTAAATACGAATTTTTCTTTCTTAATTGCATTTTTCAATCTGTTTGGTGGCTTAATCCCCTTTTTTGCTAATTGAATAACTGGATCAAAAAGATTCTTCCAAGGAAGTACTCCATACAGTTTATGAAATTCAAATAGAGTTTTGACTACCCCAGGAACACCAACTGAGGCACCTCCTATTGCAGCATCAAAAAATTTTTTTGGTTTATTATTTAAATCAAGAAATATATTTTCATTAATTGCTCTAGGTGCTTTCTCTCTCCCTTCAAAACTAATGATTTTATTATTAGAACTGTTATGAAAAGTAATAAAAATCCCTCCACCAAGTCCCGATGATTGGGGTTCAACCAACCCAAGAGCGAGTTGAATTGCCACTGTTGCGTCAATTGCATTTCCACCATCTCTTAAAATCTGAATGCCAATTTTTGTTGCATAGTCATTAGCGGAAACGACAACATGTTTTTTGAATTTTTTTTTAATTATTTCTGTTTGAATTTTGGAACTTGGCTCAGGTTGAATCTGATTTTTTATTTCATTAGACACCAAATTAGAAGTGAATAAAATAGTTATTAAAAATAGAAAAAGATTTATTTTTTTTTTCATTAACCGCAGTATATTTATAAAAGTTAACTATTAGTAGGCAAAATTGAATTTAAGTAAAAATAAAAAATTTATTGTTGAAAAACTTAAAAAAGTAAAATTTCCAATGAAATGTCTTACAGCTTATACTGCGCCAATGGCAAGAATTGTTGATAAATATGCTGACTTGATTCTTGTAGGGGATTCTGTAGGCCCAGTATTATATGGTTTTAAAAGTACTAGAGAAGTTAATTTGGATATGATGATAAGACATGCCAAAGCAGTAGTTGAGAATTCAAGAAATTCAATTGTAGTAGTTGATATGCCTTATGGTTCTTATGAAAGTTCACAAAAAAAAGCATATAATAATGCCATTGAAATACTAGGTTTGTCTGGAGCACATGCTGTTAAACTTGAAGGTGGCGAATCTATTAGCAGAACGGTAGAATATTTAACAAAAAAAAATATCAGTGTGATGGGACATGTTGGTATGCTTCCTCAAAAACTTAATGGTGAATACAAAATTTTTGGAAAAACAACAAAAGAAAAGAATAGATTAGAAAAAGATTTAAACATTTTAGAAAAAGCAGGAGTATTCTCAATAGTAATTGAGTGTACCTTAAAACCAATTGTTGATGAACTCATAAAAAATGTAAAAGTTCCTACCATTGGCATTGGGGCATCTGACCATTGTGATGGTCAGATTCTTGTTACAGAGGATTTATTGGGCATAACAAATTTTGATTCAAAATTCCTAAAGAAATACTCAAAATTAGATAAATTAATTGAATTTTCAGTTAAAAGCTTTTGTAATGATGTTAAGAAAAAAAAATTTCCTAACAAAAATAATTTTTATAAATGACAAAAATTATTTGGCATTCTAAGACTCTAGAAAAAGAGATTAAAGTTTTACATAATTCCAAAATTAATTTTATCCCGACAATGGGAAACCTTCATAATGGTCATTTAAGCCTAATTAAAGCAGCAAAAAAGAATAATTTTTTAAATATTGTAAGTATCTTTGTAAACCCTTTACAATTTAATGAAAAAAAAGATTTTATTAATTATCCTAGAACACTCAAAAAAGATATTGAAATTTTAAAGGATTTAAATGTTGATATTATTTTTGTTCCAGAAAAAAAATTTGCTTCAATTAAGCTAGAATTTTCTAAAATAAAATACCTTGATAAATTATGTGCAATAGACAGACCAAAACATTTTGAAGGTGTTGCAAAAATAATTTACAAGTTTCTTAGACTAATAAATCCTGATCTAATTTTTTTAGGAAAAAAAGATTATCAACAAATTTTAGTAATAGAAAATCTTATAGAAGAATTTGGATTTAATACAGAAATTAAAAAACTTCCAATAATTCGCGAGAAAAACGGTCTTGCTTTATCCTCAAGAAATAATTTAATTTCAAAAGATAAATTAAATTCAGCAAAATTTATCTTTGAAATACTAAAAAATTTATCTGAAAAAATAATTAATGAAGGTTTATTTTTATCCGAGATTGATGACATTCAAAAAGAAATTCTTAATCACGGAGCTAATAAATTAAATTATCTTGAAATTCTTAATAGTAAAAATCTTAGTTCAATTGATTCTAGACCATGTAAAGCTATAATTTTTATTTCAGCAGAGTTTGATGGGGTTAGACTAATTGATAATTTAGAAATAGAGGGTAAGATCAAACTTGACGAAGAAAAAATTATTAGTTTTTAAGGTATATGTGAACTTCTTCAGCCTGAGCTGAGGTACTGTTAGAAGATGTTAATGTTAACCTTTCAGCAGGAACACCCATTTCTAAAATTTTGTTAAAGACTTCTGATGCTTTTGTCCTTGCTTGATCAGCATAACTAGCCCCACCAGTTGGACTTACAGCAACAACTTCAAACCCTGCAGAAGGCATTTGTTCCAAAGCAGCTGATATTGATTCAAATAATGCTGTTGAGTAATCAAATGAACTATCATCAAATTTTATAACTAAAATGGCGTTATCATAATTTAATGGTGCTACCTTAAGTTCAGAAGGTGAAGTTGATGAGGTTGATGAAGAAGAGCTTGATAAAGTTTGGGCATTGGTTGGGGGAGCTGAAACTCTTCCCCCAAATTTACCAATTTCAACATCTTCTGCAAGATTCTTCATATACTGTCTTTCATCATTAAGAACTTGGATCTCTCTAGATATTTTTGATTCTAGCTCATTCATTAATCTGGCGTATAACACTGCAGTTCTCTGAACATCATCTTTGAGAACCTTAAGTTGGTTGTGGTCTTCATCAATTGCTCCAGAGATAAAGAAGCTGGAATCAATTGCATTGCTCAGATGTTCTATCAAAGCAGCATCTGCAGTGACTCTATTATTAACAATTTGAAGATTGTTAACATTGTTTTGGATATCTTCTAAAGCTCTTTGAGCATCGTTCCATTGACCAACCAATATAGGGTTACCAGGAGTTGTGCCAATTTGCAATCTGGATCTAATGGCACTTGACAATCCTTGGTATACCGATGTTTGTTCATCAACTAAATCTTTAAATCTTAGATAATCGTTATTGTGAGATGAAATAGCATTTTGAATACTCGACAAATCACTTCTAAACTGATTTATTTTACCACCAACAAAAGTACCAGTTGGTCCTGTGTCGTAATCAGCTTGCTGAACCGGAGCTGGCGGAGGAGCGAATTGAGAAGGAGGAATTTGTTGAGGAATAGATTCTTCTTGAACGGTATCTATTGACTGAGGCACATCTTCCAATGCAGGAGGTGAAGTAACTTCTTCATCTTCTAAAGTTGGAAAAACATATTCTTGCACACTTGAGCAAGAATAAAGAAAAAAAGTTAAAATATATAATAGGTGTTTTATGTTTTTGTTTATCATCGCGAAATATAATTATTGTTACAATAAAAGTTTAATTAACTACATATAGCTTATTAAAAATCTAAAATAAACAAAAAAAAAATTTATCAACTTTTATATCTCATCATTTTTAGTTATTAAATATATANTTAAATATTTTTNTGTGCCCGTAGCTCAACTGGATAGAGCATCTGACTACGAATCAGAAGGTTGGGAGTTCGACTCTCTCCGGGCACGCCAAAAAAACCAAAAAAATAAAAAAAAAAACAAAAATTATCACAAATTGAAGAAAAAATAAAAATCTTTTACACAACAGGTTGACATTAAAAAGTCATTTATTACTATATATTGTGTTTTAACTGTAATAATAAGGTAGGAAATTAGGTATATGAGTACTCAAGTATCAATTAAACTTCATTCAATTGAAAAAAATAAGAAAAAGGATATTCCGTTAAAGGAAAGTTTAAAAAAAATTCAACTAGATTTCTCTAGAGATGCAAATTTAACTGATTTCGGAAAAGCTACATTAGAAGATCGATATTTGCTACCTGGNGAAAAATTCCAAGATATGTTTTTACGTGTTGCGAAAACATATTCAGATAATTTAGAACACGCAGAGAGAATTTATAATTACATTTCTAAATTGTGGTTTATGCCTGCAACACCAGTTTTGTCAAATGGAGGTGCCAAAAGAGGTCTTCCAATTTCATGTTTTTTAAATTCGGTACAAGATAGCTTAGATGGTATTTTATCAAAATGGGGAGAAAATGTTTGGTTAGCATCTAATGGTGGCGGTATAGGTACATACTGGGGAGAAGTTAGATCAATTGGAGAAACTGTAAAAAAATCAGGTCAAACTTCTGGAATTATTCCCTTTGTGAGGGTCATGGATTCTTTAACATTAGCGATATCTCAAGGTTCCTTGAGAAGAGGGTCTGCAGCATGTTATCTAGATATACATCATCCAGAGATCGAAGAATTTTTAGAAATCAGAAAGCCTTCAGGAGATTTTAACAGAAAAAGTTTAAATCTTCACCATGGAATAAATATAACCGATGAATTTATGGATTGCGTAAAACATAATAAACAATTTGGTCTTAAAAGCCCAAAAACAAATGAAGTTTTAAGAACCGTAAATGCAAGAGAATTGTGGCAGAAAATTTTAGAAACTAGAATGGCTACAGGAGAGCCATATTTAGTATTCATAGATACAGTTAACAAGAGCCTAGCAAAGCATCAAAGAGATAGTGGCCTTAAGGTAAGGACATCAAATCTTTGCAGTGAGATCATGCTTCATACAGGATTAGATCATCATGGAAACGAAAGAACTGCTGTTTGTTGTTTATCCTCTGTTAATTTAGAAAAATGGGATGAATGGTCCAAAGATTCAATGTTCATTCAAGATATAATGAGGTTCCTTGATAATGTGTTAGATGATTTTATAAAAAATGCTCCTGATTCGATGAAAAATGCAGTTTATTCTGCAAAAATGGAGAGATCAGTTGGTTTAGGAGCTATGGGCTTCCACAGTTTTCTACAAAGTAAAGGTATCCCTTTTGAGAGTGCGTTAGCAAAAAGTTGGAATATAAAATTTTTCAAACATTTAAAAAAAGAAGCTGACCAGGCATCTTTGCTCCTTGCTATGGAAAAAGGTGCATGCCCTGATGCTGAGCAAAAAAATGTTAAAGCAAGATTTAGTCATAAACTTGCGATAGCGCCAACAGCATCAATCAGTATCATATGCGGTGGAACTAGTGCATGCATAGAACCTATTCCAGCAAATATATATACTCACAAAACCCTGTCAGGTTCTTTTACAGTTAAGAATAAATTTCTAGAAAAGGTATTTATTGACAAAGGTATAAACTCTGAAGAAGTTTGGCAAAGTATTATAGAAAATGATGGTTCTATTTCGCACATAGAAGAATTATCTAATGAAGAAAAAGCAATATTTAGAACAGCATTTGAAATTGATCAGAGATGGATAGTTGAGATGGCAGCAGATAGAACTCCTTTTATTTGCCAAGGACAATCTATTAATCTATACTTATCAGCTGATGTTGATAAATGGGACTTAATGATGCTCCATTGGAAATCATGGGAACTAGGCATAAAAAGCCTTTACTATTGTAGATCTAAGTCAATACAAAGAGCGAGTTACGCTGGAGTAGAAGCTGATAATACTTCAAAGTGGCCGGCAAAAAAAATTAGTAATGAGGAGCAGACAGATTATGATGAATGTCTGTCTTGTCAATAGGAGGAAAAATGAAAAATGATAAAAAGATAATTGATTTAAAACCTGGGTTATTACAACCTTCATATGCCTACAAACCATTTAGATACCCTTGGGCTTTTGAATTTTGGAAAAGACAGCAACAGGTTCATTGGATGCCAGAAGAGGTTCCTATGGGTGAAGATTGTAAAGATTGGGCCATCAAGCTTAATGATGGAGAAAGAAACTTGTTAACCCAAATATTTAGGTTTTTCACTCAATCAGATGTTGAAGTCAATGATAATTATATAGAAAAATACTCACAAGTTTTTAAACCTACTGAAGTAAAAATGATGCTTGCAGCTTTCTCTAATATAGAAACTGTCCATATAGCTGCTTACGCTTTGCTCTTAGAAACAATTGGTATGCCTGATTCTGAATTTACAGCGTTCTTAGATTATAAAGAAATGGCTGATAAGCATGACTACATGCAAACATTCACAATTGACTCATATGAAGAAATAGCAAAGACATTAGCGATGTTTGGAGGGTTCACTGAAGGACTTCAGTTATTCGCTAGTTTTGCCATGCTCTTAAATTTTCCGCGGCACAATAAAATGCGAGGAATGGGACAAATTGTTTCTTGGTCAGTAAGAGATGAATCTCTACATTGTGAGGGTGTAATTAAGCTTTATCACGAATTTATTAAAGAGACAAAATGTATGACTCCTAAATTGGAAGAAGAAATAATTAATTGTTGTGAATATGTTGTTTCTTTGGAAGATAGATTTATTGATCTTGCATTTGAAATGGGGCCTGTAGAAGGTATGCAACCAGAAGATATAAAAAATTATATACGATACATTGCTGATTGGAGATTGAAGCAACTAAATTTAAAAACTATTTTTGGAATAAAAGATCATCCACTCCCTTGGTTAACTGAAATTCTCAATGGTGTAGAACACGCTAACTTTTTTGAAACAAGAGCAACAGAGTATTCTAAAGTTGCAACTAAAGGAAATTGGGAAGGAAAAAAAGGGGTTTGGGATAATTTTGACAAAAAAGTAAAGAGCTTTCNAAAATAAACGACCCTTAAGAATTTTTTTCAATATATATTGATTGTGAAGGGAAGGCGAATGATCCCTTCCTTTTATCTACTATATTTTTTAGCNCAATTGCAAATCTATCTTTTATATTAAGAAACTCGTTATAATCTTTTGTATTTGTAAAACACCTAACCAAAATATTTATTGAACTATCTGCAAATTCGTCAATCTTTACAATTACAGGAATAGAATTTGTTACTTTAAAATCTTTTGAATTTTTCGATACATAACTTTCAATATCATTACAAATTTTTTTCAATTGGCTGACACTGCTTTTATATTCTAAACCAATTATCCAATTTATTCTTCTGTAAGTTGTTTCTGAGATATTAGTAACTGCATTTTCTGCAAACTGAAAATTTGGAATATAACATATTGATTTATCAAATTTTCTTATAGCAGTAGATCTAAATCCTATTTTTTCAACGGAACCTTCAATAATATTTTCTATTATTATTACATCACCTTTTTTAAACCTTTTTTCGACTAAAACTAATATTCCTGAAATTAAATTCTTAAATAAATCCTGTGCCCCAAGCGCAACAGCTACCCCGAATAAACCTAAACCAGCAATAATAGCCCCAACTTTTATACCCCATAGTTCTAATACAGCAGAAAACCCAAGAATAAAAATAATAATTTTCATAGCCTTTGTAACCCATTCAAGTAGATCATTACTTAATATTTTTCTCACATTTTTAATTGCTAAAATAATAGGTTCTATACTCTGTTGAATTATCCAGAAAATTAAAATGGTAAATAAAGAAAGGTTAATCTTTTCAAAAAAAATTCCGGTTTTCTCTGAAGTATTCAGCACAATAGTAAAGATAAAGAAAGCTATAAAGTAGACAAAAAAAGTCAATAAATTATCAAATGATTCTGATAATTCTTTTGATTTTTTATTTTTAAACGAGCTTAAGAATTTTATTTTCTTTTTTAATATTAATTTTATAAGGTTTTTAAAAATTAAAACTACAAAGAATAAACTTATAGAAATAGACAGATTTATTAAATCAATCTCTTTTGTCATTGAATTAAAATTTATTTTTAAAAAATTTATTACGTGATTTAAAAATTCCATAAGTTCTTAATTTTAAAAAACTTTTTACAAATATCGGCATTAAAACCTTGTTTTAGCAGTTTTATTAGAATTTTGTCAAAGTAATCTTTTCTAGGTAAACTTTTTTCTTCAAAATTAAACAAAGATTTTTTTTTTAAAAAATTTTCTATTAGAATAAATTCTAAATCAGTATCATTATTTATTTCGGAGATTTTTTTTGTAAGAAGATCTTGTTCAAACTGATCTTTCATTAGATAGTGAAAAATTTTTTTCTTGGAATAACCTTTTCTTATATAGCTATCAATTTTTCCATCTATAAGGGACTCTTCCTTAAAAAAACCTATATTTTTATAATGCAATAAAACTTTTTCAATTTCATTGAGATATTGAAAATAATCACTTTTAGTAAATTTCTTATTAAAAAAATCTTTTTTAATTTTTCTTTTTAATATATTCTCAAATTTTTTTTCAGTAATAGAATATCTTGAAAGATAATAAGAACAATACTTTGTGAAGTAATCTGAAATCATTTTTAATTTTTATCAGGTAAAATAGTTAATATATAATAGATTATGAAAAAATTAAGAAACTTTAAAGGTTTTAACTGGATTGGATTTTTTACTTTATACCTAAAAGAGGTTAGGCGTTTTTTTAGTGTTTTTGCTCAAACAATTATTGCACCGGGTGTAACAACGTTACTTTTTTATATTATATTTTCTCTCTCAATAGATAGAAATTATCTTAATACTGAAAATTATACTTTTTCAGAATTCTTAGCACCAGGGCTGATTTGTATGGCAATAATGCAAAATTCATTTGCTAATACTTCATCCTCGATTTTAATTTCAAAAGTTCAAGGAAATATAGTTGATGTTCTAATGCCCCCATTATCAGAATTAGAGCTGACCTTTTCATATGCGTTAGGAGGAGTTACTAGAGGAATTCTTGTGGGATTATCAATTTTAATTATGATTTATTTTGCAATTGAAATTAAATTTTCTAGTTTATTTTATATATTTTACTTTGGTTTCTTCTCATCTTTATTACTATCCTTAATGGGAATTTTGTGTGGTATATGGTCGAAGAAATTTGATCATATGGCATCAATTACAAATTTTATTATTTTGCCATTAACTTTTCTTTCAGGCACATTTTATTCTATTGATAGACTTCCACAATTCTGGCATTTTTTAGCCAATTGGAATCCATTTTTTTATATGATTGATGGATTTAGATATGGGTTTATAGGCTATAGTGATAGTAATTTAAACTTTGGAATCATAATATTAGGGGTTGCTAATATATTTTTTTTATTTATTACAATTTACATATTCAAAAAAGGTTATGGTTTAAGAAATTAAAATGAGTATTTTAGGAGTATATAATTCATCAACTTTAGAAATTGATCATGGTGATGGAGTTTATCTATATGCAATTGATGGTACGAGATATTTAGATTTTACTAGTGGTATAGGTGTATCTTGTCTAGGCTATAGTCATCCTGGATTAATTTCAGCATTAAAAGAACAATCGGAGAAAATTTGGCATTGCTCAAATTTGTTCACAATTAATCAGCAAAAGATTGTGGCCAAAAGAATCGTAGAAAACTCATTTGCATCCAGTGTGTTTTTCTGTAATTCAGGAGCCGAATCAGTAGAAGCTGGAATCAAAGTGATTAGAAAATTCTTTCATCATAATAAGGAAAAAAAACATAAGATAATTTGTGCTAAAAATTCATTTCACGGAAGAACTTTTGGAGCTATATCTGCAAGTGGTAAATCTTCACTTACTGAAGGTTTCGACCCTATTCTAGATGGATTCGTTCAAGTTGAATTTAATAGCACTAACGAAATTATAGACAATCTAGATGAAAATACAGCAGCTATCATGATTGAAACAGTCCAAGGTGAGGGTGGAATAACTCCAGCTAGAAAAGATTATTTAAGAGACTTAAATAAAATTGCAAAAGAAAAAAATTTACTCTTATTTTTTGATGAAGTCCAGTGTGGAGTCGGCCGTACAGGAAAATTTTTAGCGGTTGAGTGGGTTAAAGAATTAAAACCAAATTTAGTTTCCATAGCGAAAGGTATTGGGGGAGGATTTCCCGTAGGAGCATTATTACTGGATAATAAGACAACTAAATCAATGGAACCAGGATCACACGGTTCAACTTTTGGTGGAAATCCTCTTGGTATGGCAGTAGCTAATGAAGTTCTGAATCATGTATTAAAAGAAGATTTCTTAGATCACGTTAGAAATGTAGGTTATAATTTAAGAAAATTGTTAAAGACTGAAATTATTCCGAAATTTCCTAAACTTGTATCGGATGTTAGAGGAATTGGTTTGATGATTGGCTTGCAGGCAGTTGAAAAAAATGGAATTTTAATTGAAGCGTTAAAGAAGGAACGTCTTTTAACAGTAAAGGCAGGTTTAAATGTTATTAGGATGCTTCCTCCTCTCATTTTAGAAATGAAGCATGTTGAAGAGGCAATTGAAAAAATAGATAAAGCGTTTAAGAATATTTAAAATGAAAGATAAAATTAAACATTTTCTCAATTTAAATGAAATTTCAACTAAGGAAATTAAAAAGATTATAAAACATAGCCATGATTTAAAAAAAACATATGGAGAAAAAAAATTAAATAAAAAAAAAATCTTAGCTATGATTTTTGAAAAACCCTCAACAAGAACAAGAGTATCGTTTGAAGTTGGAATGAAACAACTTAATGGTGATGTAGTGATTCTAGATCCTGGAGATACACAACTTGGTAGAGGAGAATCTTTGCAAGACACAATCAAGGTTTTAGGAAGATATGTAGACTTGATTATGTATAGAGGTTCAGAAGAAAAAAAACTTTATGAAATGACTAACTTTTCAATTGTTCCTATTATTAATGGACTAACAGATTCTAGCCATCCATGCCAAATTTTGGCAGATATAATGACGCTCGAAGAAAATTTTAAGTCTATAGAGAATTTAAATTTGTGTTGGGTTGGAGATGGAAACAATGTTTGCAATTCATGGATTCATTCTTGTTCTCACTTTAATTACAATTTAAAGATATGTTGTCCAGAAGATTGCCTTCCTGACGAAAAGTTAATTGCAGAAAACAATCAAAGGGAAAATATATCAGTAATCTTGGATCCAAAATTAGCAATCCAAGATTCTGATGTTGTAATTACAGATACGTGGGTTTCAATGGGAATGAAAAAAAACCCAGAAAGAGTAAAAAAATTTAAAAATTTTCAGATAAATAAAGAATTATTAAGCAATTCAAAAAAAAATATTTATTTTTTACATTGTCTGCCTGCACACAGGGGAGTTGAAGTTTCTGATGAGATTATTGATGGTAAAAATTCCTTAGTTTGGGATGAAGCAGAAAATAGATTATATGTTCATCAATCTATATTACTTTGGTGTTTAGGTGAATTTTAAAAGTTACCTTCTCCAAAGGAGTGGTGAAAGGAGAATTAAGATTGGAAATAATTCTAATCTTCCAATTAGCATCCCTATACTAAGAAAAATTTTTGAGGAATCTTTAATTTGAGAATAATTTCCACTAGGACCAATCACTTCATTTAATCCTGGACCAACATTAGCTAAAGCAGCTGCAGCACCTGAAAGTGAAGTAAGCATTGTCTGACCATCATACGCTAGAACAAGGGTTAGGATACCAAAAACAAACATGTATAGAAAAAAAAACCCAGTTACAGAATTGAGTACATCTTCACCAATTTCTCTAGAATTGAATGTAGGAATAAAAACACCTCGAGGCTGAATTATTTTTTTTATTAAGTTAAGTGATGTTTTAAATAAAATTTGGATTCTAAAA
>PALU01000037.1 GCA_002706585.1 Rickettsiales bacterium | reverse complement strand
AAAAAAATCATTATCCTCAAGAATCTTAATATGTTTTAGAGCTGATTCTACCATTGCGTCAGGACAAGGNTCACCATATTTTTCTAATAATTCTTTTTCAAGGCTTCCAGCATTAACTCCAATTCTCATTGAACAATTATTATCTTTTGCAGCTTTGATTACTTCTTTAACTCTATCCTCATTTCCAATATTTCCAGGGTTTATTCTTAAACAAGAAGCTCCAGATTCTGCAGCCTCTATGGCTCTTTTATAATGAAAATGAATATCAGCAATTAGAGGTACGTTAATTTCTTTTGTAATTTCTTTTAGTGCAAAAGCAGATTCTTGATCTGGGCAAGAAACTCTTACTAAATCAGCTCCGACATTTTGCAAATCTAGAATTTGGTTTATAGTTTCTTTAGTGTCTGTTGTTAAAGTATTTGTCATTGACTGAACAGAAATTGGCGCATCTCCTCCGATCTCAAGTTCTCCAACTTTAATTTTCCTGGTTTTTTTTCTACTTATATCTCGCCAAGGCCTTATGCTCATAATTTATCACTTATTACTTTAATATCATTTAAGTCTTTTTATGAATTATTTTAATTTTGTCATTCATAATTTTTTTTATTCCATAAATCTTTATAATTTTATAATTAAGAACTAATTTTCATATAAAATAATTTCAATTATGAGTGTATTTTTTTCATAAAAAAATTCAACAATTTCATAAATTTTTAAATTGATTCCTATATAATCAAATATTAGTTAATTAAAAAACTTTATATACTAGAAAAAAATAATTAGAACTAAAATTAAAAATAGTGATACAAGCGCAAAAACCATAATATCGCTTGGTAATTTCTCTGGAAAAAATTTTGATGCTTGTTCTACATTTTTTATACCTAAAGATTCTAAATCCTTAAACTCACTAGAAATGTCAATGTCCAGAAATTTAGCATATGATCTAATAAAAGCATCAACTGGGGTATAATTTGGAAAATTATGTATTTCGCCCTCTTCTATCCAAGATAAATANTCTGAACTCAAATTTAATTTTTTTGAAATAGTATTAATTTTTTTTCTAGAGCTTTTTCTTCCAAGTTTTATTTTTGAACCAATATTCCTATAAATCTCTTTTGCTTTAATAGAATCTGATATCATGATGTTCCTTTTTCAGTTAAAATTTGTAAATTTGCTTGGGAAATTAATTCATTAAAAATTTCTTTTACGCTTTGTATTTTTTTTACCATACTAACGCTTTGTCCAGCCATTAAAGAACCATTTTCAATATCACCATCAATTACCGCATTTTTCAAGGAACCCGCCCAAAAATGTTCTATTTTTAATTGAGCTTCTTTTAATGAAATTTTATTTTTATCTAACAAACTAATTATTTTTTTTTGTTCATCAACAAATTCTTTTGTAGCATTATTTTGAATAGCTCTTACTGGAATTATTGGAAATCTCTCATCTAACTTAACCGAAACTTGTGCATTTCTAGCCTCTGATTTTATAAAGACTTCTTTAAAATTTTTATGAGCTATTGATTCTTCAGAACAAACAAATCTAGTACCCATTTGACANCCTGAGGCTCCGAGTTGAAGAAATTTTAAAAAAATTTCACCTCTTGCTATTCCACCAGCTACAAAAATGGGTACTTCTGATACCTGAGGAATAATTTCTTGCACAAGAACATTTATTGATACTGGTCCAACATGTCCACCAGCTTCATTACCCTCTAAAATAAGTGCATCAATNCCATAAGAAATCATTTTTTTTGCAATTGATAATGTTGTAGCAAAACAAACCACTTTAATCTTATTAGACTTCAATATTTCTATTTGACTTTTTTTTGGAAACCCCCCAGCAAAAACAACTAAATCAACATTGTTTTTAATACAACAAGAAATTAATTCACTAATATCTGGATGAAGTAAAATCAAATTAATACCAAAAGGTTTGTCTGTTTTTNTTTTTGTTTCTCTTATTTCNTTATCTAATTGATCATAATTCATTGACCCACAAGCTAATACACCAAACCCCCCAGCATTAGAAATTGCTGAAACAAGATTTCGCTCTGATAGCCAAGTCATTGCTCCACCCAAGATTGGATATTGAGCTCCTAAAAATGTTGAACCTCTATTGAATAAACTTGATAATTCTGAATCCATATTTTTTTTAAAAGATCTATTTTTTATCAAGAGAATAGGCTTTATGCAAGGCTTCGAGTGCAGTTTTCTTTTTATAACCTGAAATTAGAACACTTATCTTAATTTCAGATGTTGAGATAACCTGAATATTTATATTCTTTTTCGCAAGAGTTTCAAACATAGTCTTAGCAACTCCAACATTACTTTTCATACCCACCCCAATAATTGAAACTTTACAAATTTTTTTATCAAGATGAATATTCTTAAATTTTACACTTGATTTTTTTAATTTTTGAACAGCATTTTCACAATCCTCTAATGGAACAGTGAAAGTAATACTAGCAAATTTCCCGTCATCAGTTACATTCTGAACAATCATATCTACATTAATTTTAGCATTTGCTAAAAAACTAAATATCTTGGCAGCAATACCAGGTTTATCTGGAATACCTTTAAGAGTGATTTTTGCATCACTTTCTGAGGAAGCTATACCTGTAACAACTTCTTCTTCTAATTTTTGTTCTTCCTTAACCACAAAAGTACCCTTTTTTTTTTTAAAAGAACTTCTCACATGAACTGTAATACCATATTTCATTGCTAATTCAACTGATCTTGGATGAAGAACTTTTGAACCAAGTGAGGACATCTCTAAAATTTCTTCGTAAGTTATAAATGATATTTTTTTTGCATTCTTTACAATTTTTGGATCTGCTGTATATATCCCTTCGACGTCTGTATATATTTCACATTCATTTAATCCAATTGAAACTGCAACAGCTACTGCACTTGTATCAGATCCACCTCTTCCAAGAGTGGTAATATAATTCTTTTTATCCACTCCCTGAAAGCCGGCAAGAATTAAAACATCAAAAATCCTTAATTGATTTTTTAAAAAATCAGAATTAATAGATGTAATTCTGGCTCTACTAAAGTTAGAATCTGTCTGTATTGGTATTTGCCAACCAAGAATAGACCTAGCATTGACTTTTTTTTTTTTTAAGAAACTACTAACAATCGATGAGGAATATTGTTCACCAACTGAAATTATTGAATCATATTCTGGAGTTTGAACATTTTTGCTGATTAAATTAAATTCAGAAACCAATTTATTAGTTACACCGCCCATTGCTGATACAACAACTATTATCTTTTTTTTTGATTTTACTAACTTTTTAATTAGATCTGTTATTCTGTCAATTCTTTCATGGTTAGCTAAAGAAGTTCCACCAAATTTTAATACAGAGATTGACATATTTTTTCCTTTGAATTAATTAGGTTAAAATATAATAGAATCTTAAGATATTAAAATGAAAAACAAAAAAATTAATAAAGAAAAATTAATAAAAATCGATATATTCGACAAGCTTTCAAATGAATGGTGGGATTTAAATGGAGCATTCAAAGCACTTCATTCCTACAATTTTGTGAGAATTAATTATGTAAAAAAAATGATTTATTCAAGATTTAAAAATTCTTATGAAAATTTAAATCTTTTAGATGTTGGTTGCGGGGGTGGAATTCTTTGTGAACCACTTTCAAGACTTGGTTTTAAAGTAACAGGTATTGATAGTAATAAAAAAGCAATAGAGGTTGCAGTTAATCATTCAAAGAAAAGTAATTTAAAAATCAATTATATAAAATCAGGTTTTGGGAAACAAAAATTTAAGGAAAAATTTAATATTATTACATGCATGGAAGTTATAGAACATGTAGAAAATTTAGAAAATTTTATTATAAACTTAAAAAAAAATCTTAAGCCTGGAGGAATAATAATTGGATCTACTATCAACAAGTCTATAAGCTCATATGTTTTTGCGAAATTCTTTGCAGAAAATGTCCTTAAAATAGTTCCACAAGGAACACATCAATGGAGAATGTTTGTTAAAACCAATTATTTAAAAAAAGAATTATTTTCTAACGGTTTTTCAAATATTAATTTTCAAGGAGTGGTTTATAACCCTATAATAAATAAATGGAAATTAATTAATAGTTGCAAAATAAACTACATGTTTGCTGCTTTCTTGTAATAATCAAGCCAGTTGTTTTTGGAAAAATTTAATATTGTGTTGTTGAAGGAATTTTCTTTCTTACTTCAGAAACTAAACTAACATCAATTTCTTCAAATATAATTGAATTCTCTCTTTTTGCCTCTTTTAAAATCTCTCCCCATGGATTAACTATCATTGAATGACCATATGTTTTTCTACCATTCTTATGATATCCAAGCTGAGCTGGAGCAAAAATAAAGCAACCATTTTCAATTGCCCTTGCCCTAATTAAAGAGTGCCAATGGGCTTGGCCAGTTGTAAAAGTAAATGCAGCAGGTATAGAAATAAAATCAGCTCCTCTTAATGCTAATTTTTTATATAAATTTGGAAATCTTATATCATAGCATATACTCATGCCAAGTTTTCCCCATGGCAAATTAGCTATCTTAAGGTATCTTCCTGCATTATAATTTTTTGATTCTAAATACTTTTCATTTTTATTGAGAACAACATCAAATAAATTTATCTTATCATAAAAAGAAATTATTTTTCCTGAAGAAGAGATTAATAATGACCTATTTAAAAACTTGTTATTCCTGCTTTTTACAGGTAGAGATCCAATTAAAATAAAAGTTTTATTTTTATGTGCTTGTTCACATATAAATTTTAAGAATTTTTTATTCCAATGANTTATATAATTATTAATTTGATCTCTAGAATCCGAAAAAATAGCAACACATTCTGGCAAGCACACTAATTCAATAGATTTATTTTTTATCTTTGAAAACATTTTTGATAGCAAATTAATGTTCTCTTCAGGCAAATTAGAACTTTTTGTCTGAAAGCATGCCACTTTGAATATTTTATTTCTCATAAATAAAATCTTTTAAATTTACATCCTTAGAGAATTTGCATAAATCATCGTAACCTCCAATATGCAAATCACCAAAAAAAATTTGTGGTACAGTTTTTCGTCCCGAAGCCAATTCTATCATTTCATTTTTTAGATCTAAATTACTGTCGATATTTTTTTCTTCAAATTTTAAATTATACTGTTCAAAAAGTNTTTTNGCAGCTATACAATATGGACAAATTTCTGAGGAATAAATTAAAATTTTTTTCATTTCTANATGTCGCAATTAATATTTGATACAAAATCTTTAATTAAATGTAAAGATAAAGCATCCAAAGCGTGGGATAAACATAATTTTATTTTCATTAAATTTGCTGAAGTTTTCTTTGAAAAATTAAAAGAAACAAATATTGGTTTTAAAAATATACTATTAATTTCATCTGACTTTGACGAAACATATAAAAANTTAATCAATTTTAATTTTCAGTCTTTAACATATCTCTCACAATACAAAAGTTTTTTAGATAAACTCAAAGTTTCAAAAAAAAATGTATTTAAAAAATTAAAAAATCTAGATTATATAGAAAAACTTGGGGACAATCAAAAATATGACTTGATAATATGTAATTTTAATTTTCATAATATTAATAACAAATTAAATTACTCGCAAAACCTACATAAATTACTTTTGAATGATGGGATACTTTTTTGTAACTTTTTTGGTGAAAATTCATTATTCGAATTAAGAAATTCTTTAATAAAAACAGATGAAAAAATTTTTAAAGGAGTTTTTTCTAGGATGCCTCCAACTTTAAAAATGATGGATGCAAGTAATATCTTTTCAAGTGCTGGATTTAAAGAAATAGTCTCNGAGATTATAAATTACGATATTTATTATNAAAATGTTAAAGAAATTCTTAAAGATATCAATGGAATTGGAGAAAACTCATGTTTTATACATAGGAAAAAATCACTTTTAAGTAGAAATTATATGAAAACTTTAAATAATATCTACTCAAATGAATATATTAACTCAGATTCACTTTTAAAAGCCACATGTAATATAGTTTCAATAACAATGTGGAAGAAAAATTAATAGGAAAAAATTAGTTTTGAAATTATTTTGGAATTTGATTTTAAAATTTTATAGTTTTTAAAATTTTTCTTTTTAACCCACACAAAATCTTGGCTTTCCAATGGTCTTATTTTTCCAATCCAATCAAAACATAAAAAAAAATTCAAATTACAAAAATTTTTGCCTCTTTTGACTTTATATGAAGAAAAATAGATTATTTTATTTAAATTAATTTTTAAAGATAATTCTTCATAAATTTCTCTGTATAANGCCTCAATTAAAAACTCATTTTTCTCTACTTTTCCACCAGGGAATTCCCAGTAACCATGATAACTCTTAGGATAGGGTCTTGAGGTAATAAGAAAAAAATCCTTTTTTCTTAAAATTCCAATAGCAATATTTAAATCCATTATGTTAGATAATCGGTATTAATTTTTATATATTCTTTGGTAAGATCACACGTCCAAATTTTTGCCTGACCATTGGAAACTCCTAAATTAACAATAAGCTCAATATTATCACTTTTAATATATTTTTTTAGATGATTCTTATTTTTTCTTATATATTCTCCGTTTTTAAGAATTTCATATTTTCCAAATTTTATAGAAATTTTTTCTGGGTTAATTTTAACATTAGCTTTTCCAACGGCCATAATAATTCTTCCCCAATTTAACTCAGAACCTGATAAAGAAGTTTTAAATAAAGGAGAATTCCCAATTGAAAATGCAACCTTTTTTGCATCATCATAGTTTTTTGCACCTAATACATTAATAGAAATAAATTTAGATGCTCCTTCACCGTCTTTAACTATCAAATGTGATAATTTTTGACTTATTTCTTCTAAAGCTATAAAAAAATCATCTCTAACCTTTTTTGTTATTGCTCTCTTTTTATAAATTTCATTTCTTACTGAAACAATTAGAACCATATCACTTGTTGAAGTATCTCCGTCAACAGTTATTGAATTAAATGTATTATTAATTATTTCTGATATTTTTTTTTTAAATAAACTTTCTTTTATTTCAAAATCAGTAAATATAAATGCTAACATTGTTGCCATATTTGGAGAAATCATTCCTGACCCTTTAGCCATTCCATTTAATGAAAAATGGTTGCCTTTATTGGATTTTAAGGATGCAATTTTGGAATATGTATCTGTTGTTCTAATAGCATCCGCTGCATTTTTCCACGATGAGTGGTCATTTTTTAGATTTTTAATGAGAAACGGGATCTTACTTAAAATTTTTTTGAAATCCAATTTTTCACCAATTACTCCTGTAGACGCTAAATAAATTTCTTCTTTTGGAACTCTTAATTCTTTAGCTAAATTTTCAACTATTTTTTTTACGGACATCTTACCATGCTTGCCAGTAAAAACATTTGCATTTCCAGAATTAATTAAAATTGCTGAAACTTTTGAATATTTTGAAATTGATTTATTCCAAATTATGGGAGCACCTGGCGTCTTTGAATTAGTAAAGAATGAAATAATGTTACTTGGATAATCGAATTTTATTAAAACAAGATCTGCTTTATTATTTTTTTTTAAACCACAATTTATTGAAGAAACATTTACACCAATTATTTTAGAAAATTTATGAATTTTTTTTGGAGCAAATGGAGAAGTTTTTAAAGACATTTTAGATTTTTTTATTTTAATTACATTTTTAACTATTAATTTATTATAAATATATAAAAAATGTTAAATTTTCTTACTAACAAAATCTTTGGAACATCTAATGATAGGATTTTAAAAAAATTTATTCCTATTATTGAAAAAGTTAATTCGCTGGAAAAATCTTATGAAAAACTTTCAGATGAAGAATTAAAGAATAAAACACCAGAATTTAAAGACTTAGTCTCCAAAGGAAAAAAATTAGATGAACTCCTACCAGATGCTTTTGCAGTTGTAAGAGAGGCAGCTAAACGCTCATTGAGTCAAAGACATTATGATGTGCAAATAATAGGAGGAATTGCCCTCCACAGAGGGATGATTGCTGAAATGAAAACTGGAGAAGGAAAAACATTAGTTTCTACTCTTTCTGCATATTTAAACTCTCTTGATAATCAAAATGTTCATATAGTAACTGTCAATGACTATCTTGCAAAAAGAGACTCTGAGTGGATGGGACAGGTTTACAAAAAATTAGGGTTAGAAACAGGTTTTATAGTAAATGGAATGGATGATATTGAAAGGCAAAAAGCCTATAAATGTGAAATTACTTACGGGACTAATAATGAATTTGGCTTTGATTATCTTAGAGATAATATGAAATTTTCTAAAGATCAAATAGTTCAAAGTAAGTTTGATTATGCGATTATCGATGAAGTAGATTCAATTCTTATTGATGAAGCGCGAACTCCCCTAATAATTTCTGGAGCTGCTGAGCAGTCATCTCAACTTTATAAAACAGTTGATAATATAATTTCAAAACTTGAAAATAAAGATTATGAAAAAGACGAAAAAAGCAAGAATGTTTTGCTAAATGAAGTCGGGATCGAAAAACTTGAGAGAATTTTTACAGATAAAAAACTTCTCTCAGAGGGAAGTCTTTATGATATTAACAATGTAACGCTTCTTCACCACACAAATCAATCACTAAAGGCAAGGTTTATTTTTGAAAAGGATAAAGATTATTTGGTTCAAGATGGTAAGGTTTTAATTGTTGATGAATTTACTGGCAGAGCTATGGAAGGCAGAAGGTTTTCAGAGGGATTGCATCAGGCAATTGAGGCAAAAGAAAATTTAGAAGTTCAGCTTGAAAATCAAACCTTGGCAGCTATTACTTATCAAAATTATTTTAGACTTTATTCAAAGCTAGCTGGCATGACAGGAACAGCAAAAACAGAGGCAGATGAATTTTTTGATATTTACAAATTAGATGTAATTGAAATTCCACCAAACAAGCCTATGGTAAGAAAAGATGAAGAAGATGAAATTTATAGAACGCTTGATGAAAAATATACAGCTATAATCAAACTAATTGAAAATTGTAGAAAAAAAAATCAACCATGTTTAGTAGGTACAATTTCAATTGAAAAATCTGAGACTATTTCAAAGTTTCTTTCAAAAAAAAAAATTCCTCATGAAGTTTTGAATGCAAAAAATCATTTAAAAGAGGCAGAAATTGTTGCAAATGCAGGAAAACCCGGACAAATTACTATAGCAACAAATATGGCTGGTAGGGGCACTGACATTCAGCTTGGAGGAACTGAATCTAATATCAATCAAGAAAAAGAAAAGAAGATATCACTTGATGGTGGTGGATTGTTTATAATTGGAACTGAACGACATGAGTCAAGGCGTATTGATAATCAATTAAGAGGAAGATCAGGAAGACAGGGAGATCCAGGTTCATCAAAATTTTTTCTCTCCCTTGAAGATGATTTGATGCGAATTTTTGGTTCTGAAAAGCTTGATTCAGTTTTACAAACATTAGGATTGTCAAAGGATGAATGTATTCAGCACCCTTGGATCACAAAAGCTCTAGAAAGAGCTCAAAAAAAAGTTGAAGCAAGAAACTACGAAATTAGAAAAAGTCTCTTAAAATTTGATGATGTAATGAATGAACAAAGAAAAATTATCTATGAGCAAAGAAGAGAAATTATTTTTGATGAAGATGTTGATCAATTAGTCATCGATATGAGATATGAATATATAAATGAATTTATTGATCAAATAATTTTAAATATTGAAGAATTGGATCCTAAAAAAAAGTCACTTATAGAAGAAAACTGTAAGAGCAATCTTAATACTAATTTTGATTTCAATGAATTGGACAAAAAAGAAAGTCTTCAAATAGATGATATCAAATCAGAAATAAAAAAAAGTTCGGATAAAAATATCAACCTTAAAAAAACTAAGTATCCTACTGAAATCTTTTCATTGGCCCAAAAAAGTTTGTTATTGCAAATTATTGATCAATCTTGGAAAGATCATCTTTTATCATTAGATCACCTTAGACAAGGAATATCTTTACGTGCGTATGGTCAAAGAGATCCCCTTAATGAATATAAACAGGAAGCTTTCATTATGTTTGAAGAAATGATGAAGCAGATTCGTCAAAATGTTTCTCGACTTCTAAGTTTTGTTGAAATTAAAACTGAAGCACCTCCACTCGAAAAATCTACACCAGAGCCTTCACTAAATAATGAAAAAGAATGTCTAGAGAATTCTGGGCTAAAAAAAATACCCAGAAATTCAATTTGTCCTCGGACAGGCAAAAAATATAAACGTTGCTGTGGAAAAATTTAAATTAGTTAATTTGAAATTTTTTCCCTATGTTAAGATATTTTTCTTCTCTTTGGGATATTATTTCAATAGTCGATTTTCCTTCGAACAATTTAATTGATCTTAACAATGACTCTTTTATGATTTCGCATGTTTTTTTAAAATCACGGTGGGCTCCTCCTACAGGTTCAGTTATAATTTCATCTATAACTTCTAAATCTATTAAATCCTGAGCAGTTAACTTTAAGTTATCAGCTGCAGTTTCAGATTTATCTGTTCCTCTCCAGAGTATTGATGCACAACCTTCTGGAGAAATTACCGAATAAATTGCATGTTCCAACATAATAATTCTATTTCCTGTTGCTAAAGCTACTGCACCTCCAGATCCTCCTTCACCAATAATAAATGATATTATTGGTGCTGCTATATTTAAAGAATCTTTTATAGATGTTGCTATTGCCTCTGATTGTCCTCTATCTTCAGCCTCAACTCCTGGGAAAGCTCCTGGAGTATCAATAAAAGTAATAACAGGAAGACCAAATTTATTTGCAATTTTAAATAATCTTTGGGCCTTTCTGTATCCTTCTGGTTTAGCCATTCCAAAGTTGTTTTTTACTCTACTATCGATATCCTTTCCTTTATCATTTCCTATAACAATAAAACTTTGTTTATCAATCTCAGCAAAACCACCCTTAATAGAAGAGTCATCAGCAAAAAGTCTATCACCACTGAGTATTTCAAAAGTGTCAAATATTTCCTTAACTATATCCAAAAACTTTGGTCTGTCTTGATGTCGGCAAACTTTAACTTTTTGAAAAGGGGTTAAATCTTTGTAAATTTCTAATAAAGTTTTATCAAACTTCTCCTGCAAACTGCTAAGTTCATTTGCAATGTTTGTACTAGTTTCCTTTAAGTGTCTTAACTCTTCGATTTTAGTCTGAATGTCAAGTAAAGGCTTTTCAAAGTCCAGAAAATTTTGCATTTAGATTCAATTTAATTTCCCTCAATGAGTTTTGCTTTTTGAACTAAAACTTCCGCCTGTCTTATAGAAGCAATATCTATTAATCTTCCATCAAGAGAAACAGCTCCTTTCCCATCTTTCTTTGCTTGTTCCATAGCCTCAAGAATCCTTTTTGCCTGATTTATTTCTTTTTCAGAAGGACTCATAACTTGATTAGCTAAATCAATCTGACTTGGGTGAATAGCCCATTTTCCTTCGCAACCTAAAGTAGCAGATCTATTAGCCTGGGCTATATATCCATCAGGATCATTAAAATCTCCAAAAGGACCATCTATAGGCCTTAGTCCATTAGCTCTAGCGGCTATTACCATTTTCGAAACTGCATGGTGCCACATATCTCCCCAATGTTTTTCTCTAGGATTATCCCCATCTATATCTGTCAAAACATGATAGTTAGGGTTGGGTCCACCAATAACTGTTGTTTTAGCTTTCGTAGATGCTGCGTAATCTGCAACACCAAAGTGAAGAGATTCTAATCTTCTAGAATATGACGCAATTTCATTAACATTCTGCATACCTAGAGCAGTTTCGATAATTAGCTCAAAACCAATTCTTTTTTCAAGGCCCATAGCATCTTCTACTTGGGTACATAACATATCAACAGCATAAACATCCGAAATTGTTCCAACTTTTGGAATCATTATCAGATCTAATTTTCCAGGTGCTTTTTCAATAAGGTCGACTACGTCTCTATACATAAAATGAGTATCAAGTCCATTAATTCTGACAGACATAGTTTTGTTATTCCAATCAATATCATTCAGTCCTTGGATTATGTTTTCTCTAGCTTGTTCCTTTTCATCAGGTGCAACTGCATCTTCTAAATCAAGAAAGATAACATCTACATTACTTTTTGCTGCCTTTTCAAAAAGACTAGGATTACTTCCAGGTACAGCTAATTCACTTCTATTCAATCTTGGCTTGGCTTGTTCGATAATTTTAAAACTCATAATTTCCTCTTACATTTAAAGATAACACAAACTAAATTTAATATAAAAATAAATCTGTTATGACAACCTAAATTTTTATAAATTTTAATTTGTCCTCTTTTAGTGGACTTTTATTTTTTAAAATTTCTTTTAGTTTTGATAGCTTTACGTGTGTATAAATTTGAGTAGTTGAAATATCTGTATGTCCTAATGACTCTTGGATTGTCCGAAGATCTACTCCCCTCTCAAGTAGGTGAGTTGCAAAGGAATGTCTTATTGCATGAGGTGAAATCTCATCTGATTTAATATTTACACTCAATGCAAGTTTTTTTAAAATTTGAAAGAATCTATTTCTAGTAAAATGACCTAAAATAGAGTTTGAAGGAAAAAGAAATCCATAATCTTTAATATTTTTTTTTAAAAAAATTTCTCTAATTTCTAGGTATTTAACTAAAATTTTCTTGGTTTTTGGAAGAATTGGAAGAAATCTCTCTTTTTTTCCTTTTCCTTTTACAATTAAGAATTCCATATTGTCATCTATTGAACTTAATTTCAAAGTCACTAATTCAGAAACCCTGATTCCAGTAGAATATAAAATTTCAAGTAGTAAAGAAAATCTTACGCCCTTTGGTGTTTTATCCTCATATGTTTTATTTATTAAACTGTTAATTTTTTCCTCATTCAATATCTTGGGCAGACTTCTTGATATTTTTGGAAAATCAAAGTTATCTAATGGGTTATCGATCTTTTTTTTTTTATTAAGATATTCAAAAAAATTTTTTAGACTTGATAATTTT
>PALU01000036.1 GCA_002706585.1 Rickettsiales bacterium | reverse complement strand
GTCATAATTTTTCTAATTTAGAAAAATCACTAAAAAAAGCAAAAAAAAATAAAAAACCTTCAATAATTATAGCAAATACAATTAAAGGTAAGGGAGTAAGTTTTATGGAAAGAGATACTAAGTGGCATCATTCAATTCCCAACAATGAGGAGTACTTAATGGCCAAGAAAGAATTAGGGTAAAAATTTTATGAAAATTGATTTAATGACAGCTTTTTTTGATCGTTTAAAAACTCTTGCACTAAGAGATAAGGATATTTTTTTTATCACAGCAGATCATGGTGCATGGGCTTTATCGGAATTTAAAAAAAAATTAAAAAATCAATACATGAATATTGGAATTTCAGAGCAAGCAATGGCAAGTATTGCTGCAGGAATGGCACTTGAAGGAAAAAAAGTTTTTATTTTTTCTATAACACCTTTTGTTACCCAAAGATGTTTAGAGCAAATTAAATTAGATATATGCTTAAGTAATTTGCCAGTCACAATAGTTGGAAATGGGTCTTCCTTAACTTACGCAACTCATGGACCTTCCCATCAAGCAATTGAAGATATTGCAATTATGAGATCAATACCAAATATTAAAATATTACATCCATATGACAACATTTCATCAAAATACTCCGTAGATGTTGCTTATAAATCCAATTCTCCTGTTTATATTAAGCTAGATAAGGGATTTTACGAAAATATTTTTTCAAAACCAGGAGATAATTTACTCAGATCCCCTCAAAAAAAAAATAAAAGATTATTAATTATTACTACCGGTGTAATTGTTCATAAAATTAAAAAAATTATTAATAAATTAAACAATATTGGTTTTAAAATTGATTTATTAAACATTTTTTTTATTAAAAATAATAAATCAAAAATTGAAGAATATATTAAAAGATATAAAGCTATTGTAACTATAGAGGAGCAAAATTTACCTGGAGGACTCGGGTCAATAGTTGCAGAAATTATTGCAGATAAAAATTTAAATATATTTTTTAAAAGGTTTGGAATAGACGATAGATATATCCTTAATTGTGGAAATAGAGATTGGTTACAAAAACAATATGAATTAGATAGTGAAAAATTATTTAAAAAAATTAAACAATTTTGTATTAAGTATAATTAAATTTATTTTTCATTATTAAAAACTTTTTAAAATTCCATCTAAGTTTTCATATTTTTTTGTAATTTCTTTAGCAAGATTTTTTTTGCAAGGAAAAACTAAAATTGAATTTTTTTTTACATATTTTGGATTAATAATTTTTTTTTGTAAAATTGTTTTGTCAATTTTAAATTTATCTTCATCAAAAAAATTATGAATTTTTTTTAATCCAATCTCATTAGCTATCCATATAGATGGAACGGTCGTTCCAAAAATAGAAATTAAACTTTTAGAATTGTTTTTTTTTAATTTTTTTATATGATTTTTAAAATCATTTATTTTATTTATTTTTTTTTGAAAATTTTTAATTTCATTACTTATTTTATTTTTGTCTAAATGAATTTTAACCTTTTTTTTATTATCATGATTATAAACAACACAAGTTATTTCTTTTTTTAAAAGATTAAAAAATTTATTTTTATTAAATAAAGTTTTTGACAACAAAACTTTTAAACTTGTTTTACTAAAATGGGAAATATGATCGAAGGTTAAAATGTCTAGAAAATTTTTTTTAATATTTGGAGATTGTATACAAATTATTCCATTAGGTGTTAATTTTTTTTTAAGAATATTTAAAAAATTAATAGGATGTTCTACGTGCTCAAAAACATGCATTAAAATGATCAGATCAAATTTATTTTTAATTTTATTAATACTTCCTGTATAAAAATTCTCAAAATTTTTAATTTTTTTAATTTGTTTAATTTCTTTTTTGTCATAATCATGAGCAAATAATTTATTTTCAGGATATAAGTGCGAAATTCTTTTTAATGTGAATCCAGAACCACATCCCAAATCTAGAATTTTTTTATTATTTAATTTAAAAACATTTTTATTTATATGATTTATAACTATGTCGCTTCTGAAGAAATTTTTATTATTTAAAGTAATTAAATTTTCATTCCCCTTTGTTAAAGGGTATGCTGAGTATTTTTTATAAATTAAATTTATTTTTTTTTTAAAATTCGCATCAACTTTTTTTTGGATAAGCCCACAAGTTTTACAAGCTAATACCTCTCCTCCTTTTGTTTTAAATCTTTCATCTGAAGATATTTTAAAAAGTTTGCTATATCCTTTAAATATAATTTCCCCTTTTTTACACTTACATTGTTTTTTCATTTTTTTTAAAGTGAATTTGATATAATTTTATATTTATTAAAGTTTTTTAAATATTTTTTCGCTAAATACAACATGCTAACTTTTTTACTTGAAGAAAAATTTATTATTCCTGTTTTTTTTTGAATTAAGCATTTATTCACTTCAATAGTTAATTTTTTTATATCAGAAAAAAAAACTTTATAATTTGAATTAATATCTAAAGTTTTATTTTTTTTATTTAAATATCTTTTAAAAAAATTTTCATTATTTTTTTGAATAATTTTTGCTGGTCTAATTATTAATCCAAATCTTTTATTTATTTTTTTTTCAATTTTCATTTTTTGTGTTCCATATAAATTTTGTGGATTAAGTTTTGTATTTGTAAAATTTTTGGAATTTGGTTTTTTGAATACTTGGGTTGAAGAAAAAAAAATATAATGAATCAAATTTTTATTTAAATAATTAATAATTTTAGCAATTGAATTTACATTTATTTCTTGTGAAAGATTTTTATTTCTTTCACAATTTTTAATTCCATCAATTCCTGCACAAAATAAAATTGAATCAAATTGATTTAAAAATAATAAATTTTTAATATTTTTTAAATCAAAATATATTGTTTTTGTTGATCTAATAGTTTTAAACTTTTTTTTCCTACTTGTTTTATAAATTTTTAGTTGGTTTTTATTTAAATTTTTAAAAAAATAACTACCAATAAAACCATCCCCTCCAATAATTAAACATTTATTTTTTTTCATAGTTTTATTTATAAATATAACAAATTTAATACTTAATTTTTTTTAAAGAATGTATAATTACATACTTTAGGAGACTTATTTCTTTTACAATATATTTCTTCTTTTTAATAGTAGGTTGTAGTTCTACATTGTGCTGATATAATTTAACAAAAAATTGAATTTAAATTAAATTTTAAAAATGAGAAAAAAAATAAAATCTTTATTACGAAGAATTAGTAGGGTGATTTACCTAATGATTCCCATAGAATATAAATCAAAATTAACTTTACAAAAAAAAATAAATGATAATTTAGTTGAAGAAACATTCGATAATTTTAAGGAACATTTTAAAAAAAGTTTAATTTTAGATGATACTTGGGATGTTAGAGAATATGCTATTAAGACAGCTGTTTCCAATGATAAAAATAATGAGTTTTATAATTTAGAGTTTGGAGTTTACCAAGGCACAAGTGCAAATTATTTTTCTAAATATGTAAAAAAGCTATATGCTTTTGATGGTTTTCAAGGCCTTAAAGAAGATTGGTTGGGAACAAATCAAATGAAGGGATCAGTGGATCTAAATAAAAAAGTGCCTAAACTCAATTCAAATGTTGAACCAATTGTTGGCTGGGTAGAAGATACTTTAGAAGATTTTTTAGAAAAACATAATCCAAAAATAAATTTTGTTCATCTAGATATGGATACATACAATCCAACAAAATTTACTTTGGAAAGAATAAAACCTTATCTTGTTAAAAACGCCATTATACTTTTTGATGAACTATATAATTATGTTGGATGGCAACATGGAGAGTACAAAGCATTGAAAGAGGTTTTTAGGGATGATGAATTTGAATACAAAGCATTCGCCCTAAATAGCGTTAGATGCGCCATCCAAATAAAATAAATTTATGGGACTAGGTTTTCAAGCTGGGTATGCTCTAAAAATAATATCTGAATATCCAGAATTCAAAAATTATGAGACTGTGATGGAGTACGGATGTCAGACTATTTCAAAAAAAGTTCATAAATCACTAAGAAATATATTTACAAATTTAAACATTAATTTTAATGGAGATTATGCTTCAGCAAAAGAATTATATGATCTATTAGGCCTTAAATATAATTCTATGGATGCTAATGGGGAATATAATTCATTGGTTGTAGATTTTAACGAAAATATACAATCAAAATACAAATTTACTGAAAAATTTGATCTATGTACTAACATGAGATAAAGAAATTCAAAATTTAAAAATTGTCAATTAATAATAAATTTTCAGTTCGAGGAAAAATTTTGGTAATTCCGTTTAGTTTTTTTTATAATTTATGCTAACTGTTTTAAAATAATATGAAAAAAAAAGTATTTTGTTTTGATTTAGATAACGTTATTTGCAATACAAATAAAAATTTTTATAAATCAAGTAAACCAAAAAAAAAAGCAATAAAATTGATTAATAACTTATATAAAGAAGGTCATTACATCAAAATCTTTACAGCAAGATATATGGGACGTTCTAAGGATAATAAATTAAAAGCATCTAAATTCGGGCTCAAACTAACCAAAAAACAATTAAAACTTTGGAAAATTCAGTATCATAAATTAATTATGGGAAAACCATCTTATGATTTATTTATAGATGACAAAGCCTACGGTTATAGTAGTGATTGGGTAAAAGACTTAGAGAAAAAATATTTATAATTATGAAATGTGTAGTTACAGGAGGTGCAGGATTTATTGGAAGTCATTTAGTTGAGAGGTTATTAAAAAATAATCATTCAGTCATTGTTATAGATAATTTTAGCACAGGTAGAAAATCTAATTTAAAAAAATTTTCTAATAAAATAAAATTATTTAAGGCCGATATTTCAAAAAAGGGAAGTTGGGAAAATAAATTAAAAAATGCAGACGTAGTTTTTCATCTAGCTGCTTTAGCAGATATAGTGCCAAGTATACAAAATCCAAAAGCTTATTTTGAATCAAATGTTATAGGTACATTTAACGTACTTACATGTTGTAGAAAATATAAAGTAAAAAAAATAATTTATTCAGCATCTTCATCATGTTATGGAATTCCTAAAAAATATCCAACTTCTGAAGAAGAAAAAATTGATCCTCAGTATCCTTATGCCTTAACCAAAAGTATGGGAGAGGAGCTCGTTATGCATTGGTCAAAATTATATAATCTGAATGCAGTTTCGTTAAGATTTTTTAATGTATACGGAACTAGATCAAGAACTTCAGGAACTTATGGAGCAATGTTTGGTGTTTTTTTAGCACAGAAACTTGCTAATAAACCATTCACAGTTGTTGGAGATGGTAATCAAACTAGGGATTTTACATATGTTTCAGATGTAGTTGATGCAATTATAAAAACATGGAAATCCAATGTTAAAGATGAAATATTTAATGTAGGAAGTGGAAAAACTATTTCTGTAAATAAAATTGTTTCAATTTTAGGTGGAAAAAAGGTCTATATTCCGAAAAGACCAGGAGAACCAGACTGTACTTTTGCAGATATGAAAAAAATTAGAAAAATACTAAAATGGAAACCAAAAATAAACATAAAACAAGGAATAAAAAAAATATTATTTGAAATAGATTATTGGAAAAAAGCTCCAGTTTGGACACCTAAAAATATAAGTATCGAGACTAAAGATTGGTTTAAGTATATTAAGGATTAATTATATGAAAGAAAAAAATTTTATAAGCTCGTTGCATAAATCAACTAGCAGAGATTGCTTGGGAAGAATGAATGATGACAAAGTAAATTGCATGATCAAAGCCAGAAAATTTGATAAGGAATTTTGGGATGGAAATAGACGATATGGTTATGGAGGTTACAAGTATATTCCAGGTAGATGGAAAAAAGTGGCAAAAAAGTTGATTAAAAACTATAATTTAGGTGCTGGATCTAAAGTCTTAGATGCAGGATGCGGTAAGGGTTTTTTACTAAAGGAAATGCTTGATATTGAGCCATCCTTAGATGTTTATGGTTTTGATATTTCTAAATATGCAATAAAGAATGCACATAAAGATGTAAAAAAAAATTTTATTGTACATCCAGCTCAAAAAAAATTTCCATATAAAGACCTTGAATTTGATCTTACAATTTCATTAGCAACTTTACATAACTTAGAAATATTTGATTTAAAAAAATCATTGGAAGAAATAGAAAGAGTTTCAAAAAAAAAATATATTATGATTGAAAGCTATAGAAATGAAAAAGAATTATTTAATCTACAATGTTGGGCATTAACTGCTAATGCTTTTTTTTCTAAAAAAGCTTGGATTTGGCTTTTCAAAGAATTTAATTACAGTGGTGATTATGAGTTTATTTATTTTTAATTGGAATGAAAAAAAATTTTTTAATTTTTGGAACATCTAGTTTAATTGCTTCAAAAACAATAAACTTCTTAAAAGAAAAAAATTTTGTTAAATGTTATTCATCAAAAGATTGTAATCTCTTAAATCAAAAACAAGTAAAAAAAGTATTTCAGTCTTTAAAAAAAGAATTTATTTTGATAATTTTTTCTTCAATTACTAAAGATAAAGATTCAAAAAAAAATTTCTCTAAAAATTTAATAATGATTAAAAATATTGCTACACATTTAAATTTAAGAAGAATAAAAAAAATTATCTACATCAGTTCGGTAGAGGTATATGGTCAAAGACCTATATTGCCAATTACAGAAAAAACTTCAATCAATCCAAGAAACTTATATGGACTAGCAAAGTATGTGTCGGAACAATATTTACGTTTAGAAGTCGATGAAAAAAAATTGCTAATATTAAGATTGCCAGGATATTATGGACATGGAGATATGTATCATAGTGTAATTGGAAAATTTATAAAATCAGCTATTAAAGATAAAAAAATTTTTATTAGTTCATCGGGTAGAGACTTGAGAGATTTTTTATTTGTTGATGATTTTCCATTAATTTTGTCTAATTTAATAAATCAAAAAATTTTTGGTGTTATTAACTTAGTTTCAGGTAAATCTTTAAGTATAATGTTTATTGCTAAATATATATCTAAATTATTAAAAAAAAAAATAAAAATTTATAATAAAAAAAATAAAAATCAAAAATTTAGTAAGTTTATTTTTTTAAAAAATAAAAATTTTAAAAATAAAAAGTTATATAAATTTACGAACCTTGAGGCTGGGATAAGAAATTACTTTAATGATCTGAAAATTTATTTTAACTCAGATATTATGCTTTAGAAAATTTTTTGGAATTTTAGTTAGAGCATTAAGTTTCAAATTTGAATAATTTTTCATAGTTTTGTTCATAGTTTTCTTAAATAAAAAATTTAATTTATCATTTTTAATTTTATTTCTATTCAATAATGAATTAAACATCTCTCTAACGGCATCATCAATTTCTTCACTTGAATTAGGAATTATTTTAATTTCTAATTTTTTTAGATAATAATCAAGATCACCTGTAATTAGAGAATATGGTAAGTTAAGTGACTGTTTTAATTTTAAATTTTTGTTTGTTCTTTTACAAAAAATTTTTCTTGGTAAAAAATAATCATTTTCTCTTAAGAGCCAGTAGTCAAGAATAGAAATTGAGTTTGTCATAAGAATTGGGACCCCAAACATATATGGAATTACATAGTATCCCGAGGATGTTGCAATACAAAATTTAGATTTTGCACCTAAAAATATATCAAGTATTTCTGATTTTTCTGCACTTGCAGCGTAATTAAAAACATTTTTTAATTTGGGCATACTACTCATATTCTTATCACCCATTCTAAATACATACCCACCTCTGTCTGTTATGAATTTTATTGCATTTAAATAGCTGTTTATATCAGAATTCCTAAATCGCTCTTTGTAATAATCCTTTTTTGATGAACCTTCTCTTACATGTAATGTAACAAACCAATCATTTTTATTTAATCCCATCTTTTTTAAATATGAATATCCAATTTTTTTATGTTTTTTAGATAGTGTAAAAATGGGTTTATTAATATTTTTAATTCTTTTTTTATTATTAATTATATTTGTTGCTATATGAATTTGAACAAGATTATCTTGCAGTGGTATTGCGTAGTCTAGTGGAATTGTTAATTGTTCTTTTATCTCTTTTTCTTTTTTGCCTATAGTGTGATCATAAGTTAATTTAATTTTTGGTTTAAAATAATTAAAAAGCTCTGAGTTTGAAAATTTATCTTTTTTGTTAATAATAATTTCAGTTTTTTTATAGGAGTTTAATTTGTACTCGGTAGTTAGTAACCAATTTGCCAAATAAAAATGATTACCTAAACTTCCAACTATAGTAGATTTTGCAACATTTCCCATGTCATATTTTTTTATTTTTTTTTTATAAAGCCATTTTTGTCTAAGTTTCCAAGATTTATCTAACAGTATTGGAAATTTCTTATTACAATTTTCAAAGAAGTTAATTGCATACAAATAATTGATTTGAAAATCCTGTGGATAAATTTTTTTGAGATAATTTATGAACTCATTTTTTTTAATTAAATTGGAAAAAATTTTTTTTTTTACAAAAAATATTTTTATTAAATATAATTTACATTTTTTTTTATTAAAAATTTTACTAAATATAAAAAGTATGTGTAACATTAAATATCTAACAAGTAATAAAATTTTTGTTTTCATATTTTTTTATATTTTTTTATATTTTTTTATATTTTTTAAATTTAAAAAATGTTATATTTTCAAATATAATGATTTATCTGAGTTTTTTAAAAAATCAATGAAGCTTATTTTGGGTACAGCTAATTTTGGCCAAAATTATGGTCTAAAACAATTTAGAATTAAAGAAAAAGAGATCAAGAAAATATTAAATGTTTGTAAAAAAGAAAAAATAAGACAAATAGATACTGCTTATAATTATGGTGAAAGTGAAAATATCTTGGGCTCAAATGGTGTAAAAAATTTTAAAATTTGTACAAAAATTCCTGAAATTCCTTCAAACATTCATACAAGTAAAATCGCTGGTTGGGTAAGGAATATTTTTTTTAATTCTCTAAAAAAATTAAAAATTAAAAAAATTGATACAGTTTTGTTTCATAGAACCACAAAATTTAAAAATAAAAAGGGCCAAATTGCATATCGTACTTTACAGGAGTTAAAAAAAAAGAAATATATAAAAAAAATAGGATATTCTATTTATTCATTTAAAGAGCTTGATTTTTTTTTAAAAAATTATCAACCTGATGTAGTTGAAGTACCTTACAATTTATTTGATAGAAGAATAAAAAATTCTGGTTGGTTAAAAAGACTCCACGAAAAAAAAGTTGAAGTTTGGGCTAGGTCAATTTTTTTACAAGGATTATTATTATATGAAAGAAAATCTAGACCAAAATTTTTTAATAAATGGAAAAAAATTTGGAAAATTTGGGATGACTTAGTTTTAAATAAAAAAACTGCATTAAATCTATGTGTGACTTTTATTCAAAGGGAAAAATATATTGATAAATTTATTGTTGGAGTTAATAATTCAACTGAATTGATTGAAATTCTAAATTCTGTTAAAAAAAAATTTAAAAACGTTGATAATAAAGAGTTAAGCAAAATTGTAAAAAAAGTTAATATTCAAGATCAGAGAATTTTAGAACCATTTAGATGGAATAAAATATGAAGATAATCGCAATTGTTCAAGCAAGAGTTGATTCAGTAAGGTTTCCTGAAAAAGTACTAAAAAAAATAGGCAACAAAACTATTATTGAAATTTTATTGAGTAGACTTTCGCGGTCAAAATTCTTAGATAAAATTGTTGTTGCCACTTCTAGAGAGAAGATTGATGAAAAATTAGTAAAGCATGTTAAGCAATTAAATTATGAAATTTTTAAAGGTAGCAAACATGATGTGTTGGATAGATATTATAAAGCTGCTAAAAAATTTAAAGCGAATGTAATATTAAGGGTTACAGGGGATTGTCCATTAGTTGATCATGAGCTGGTAGATAATATAATTAAGAAATTTCAAAACAGTAATCATGATTATATATCAAACTGTTTAAAACCAACATATCCTGATGGAATGGATCTTGAAATCTTTTCATTTAAAGCTCTCAAAAATGCTTATTTAAAATGTAAATCACCTATGGATAGAGAACACGTCACTCCTTATTTTTATAAATATGATAAATTTAAAATATTAAATATAGAAAATAATGTAAATTATTCTAATTTGAGATGGACGATAGATGAAGAAGCAGATTTTGAAGTCTTAAAGAGAATCTTTAAAAGTTTTAAAAATTATGCATTCTCTTGGAAAAAAGTTTTAAAGTTAGTAAATAAAAAACCATCGATTTTTAAATATAATAGTCATTTAAAGAGAAACCATGGCTTGAAATTATCTAAGGGCCAAAAACTTTGGATAAAAGCAAAAAAATTAATACCCGGGGGTAATATGTTACTCTCTAAAAAATCAGAATTATTTGCACCAGATATTTGGCCATCATATTTTACAAAAACAAAAGGATGTTATGTTTGGGATTTAGATAAAAAAAAATATACAGATTTTTCTCTAATGGGTGTTGGCACTAATATTCTTGGTTATTCAAATGTGCAAGTTGATAATGCAGTAAGTAAGACTATTCGAGATGGAAATATATCTACTTTGAATGCTCCTGAAGAAGTAACATTAGCTGAAAATTTAGTAGAAATGCATCCATGGGCTTCTATGGTAAGATTTGCAAGATCTGGTGGTGAGGCAAATGCTATTGCATTAAGAATAGCAAGAGCGGCATCAGGAAAGGATAAAGTAGCTATTTGTGGATATCACGGTTGGCACGATTGGTATTTATCTACAAACATTAGTAATAAAAAAAATCTTAACGACTTTCTTTTACCTGGATTAAATCCTAAAGGAGTTCCTACATCTTTAAAAAAAAATACATTACCATTTATGTATAACAATTTTGATCAATTAAAAGATATTGTAAAAAAAAATAAAGACATTGGTGTTATTTTTATGGAAGTGTGCAGATCTGAGAGACCAACTAATAATTTTTTGAAAAAAGTAAGAAAATTAGCAACTCAAAATAATATTATTTTAATTTTCGATGAGTGTTCTTCAGGTTTCAGAGAAAATTTTGGAGGACTACATTTAACTTATAACGTAACTCCTGATTTAGCCATGTTCGGAAAAGCTTTAGGAAATGGATATGCGGTGACAGCAGTAATAGGAAAAAAGGAAGTAATGCAAGAAGCTCAAAATACTTTCATAAGTAGTACTTTTTGGACAGAAAGAATAGGATCAGCGGCTGCAATAAAATCTTTAGAAATTATGAAAAAAAATAAATCATGGGAATACATAACTCGATTTGGAAAAAAAGTTATAAAAAAGTGGATTGAAATATCAAAAAGAAATGGAATTAAGATTAGAATATTGGGAATACCAGCGCTTGCAAGTTTTGTAATCGTATCAAAGAATTTTTTAAAATATAAAACTTTTATTACTCAAGAAATGCTTAAAAAAGGTTTTTTGGCAACAAATACGTTATACTCCTGTATGTCACATAATGAAGATATTTTAAATAAATACATAGAACATCTTGATAAAATCTTTTATCAAATTTCTAGATTTGAAAAAGGATTAGATAATGTTGATAATTTTCTTGATGGACCTGTTTGCCATGATGGATTTAAAAGATTAAATTAAATTATGAAAAAAAAATATAATCAAATTATAAATGATATTGAAAAAGTTAGAGGAAAGAATAATAAAAATTGGATGGATATTCTAAGATTAGCTTACAGGTATTCACCTAGAGAAGCAGCAAAAATATTAGCTGAAATTTATAAAGAAGATAAAAAAATAAGTTTACTTGCCAAAAAACTAACTAAAAAATGAGTAATTTTTAGGAAAAATTATTTATGATAGATGACAGACTGATAAAAAAAAACATGTGGAAATGGGCAAATGATCTTTTTCCTGTTTGCAGAAGCATTACAGGCGAAGGAGTTAGGTTTACTCTTAATTATATTAAGAAAATAAACGCAAATCTTAAAATATACAAAGTTAAATCTGGTAGTAGATATTTTGATTGGCAAGTACCATATGAATGGAAAATTAAAGACGCATATATAAAAAAAAATAAAAAAAAAATCATAAATTTTAAAAAAAATAATTTGCATGTCGTTGGTTATTCGGCGCCAATCAATAAAAAAATGAGGTTTAATGAGCTTAAAAGAAACATACATATTCATCCTAAAATCCCAGATGCAATCCCATATGTAACTTCCTATTATAAAAAAACATGGGGGTTTTGTATGAATTATGCTCAAAAAAGAAATTTAGAAAAAGGGAATGAATTATTAGATGTTGTAATAAAAAGTAAATTATTTAAGGGACATTTAAATTATGGTGAAATAATAATCCCAGGTCAATCAAAAAAAGAGGTTTTTCTATCAACTTATGTATGTCATCCTTCCTTAGGTAATAATGAGTTATCGGGACCAATAGTTACTACTGCTATTGTTAAATGGATTAATAGTATGAAAAATAGATATTATACTTACAGAATTGTTTTTATACCAGAAACTATTGGTTCAATAATCTATATTAAAAAAAATTTATTTAAATTAAAAAAAAATGTTATAGCAGCTTTTAATATAACTTGTATTGGAGACAACAAGTCTTATTCATATTTAGAATCTAAATTTAAAAAAACTCTTACAGATAAAGTCTGTATCAAAGCTTTACAGACATTAAAGTTAAAATATAAAAAATTTAACTTTTTTGAACATAGAGGTAGTGATGAAAGACAATATTCAAGTCCTGGCGTAGATTTACCTTTTTGTTCACTTATGAGAACTAAATATGGAGAATATAAAGAATATCATTCCTCTAAAGATGATCTTTCTTTTATTAGTCCTGAAGGTCTTTTTGGAGGGTATAATCTTTTAAAAACGGCGATTAGAATTCTTGAAATAAATAGAAATTATATTTCTTGTAATAAATGTGAACCACAATTTAGTAAAAGAAATTTAAAGAATACATTTGGCGGATCTAAAATTGAACCATCTTATAAAATATTATCAAATATAATAGCTTATGCAGATGGAAAAACTGATTTAATAGATTTATCAAATATGTTGAAAAAAGATATTTTTTTTATTAATGATAAAATTCAGTTTTTAAAAAAAATGAAGTTAATCAAAATTCATAAATAAAAATCAAAATATATTATATTTATACAATATTTTATATTTCCGATAAATTTATAAGAAGTTATATGATTATAAAAAAAATACTTAAGTATTCAATTTTTAGCTTTTTAGGAATCTTTATTAAACAAAAATATAAATTTTATTGTCATGATTTTAGATTTTTGGGTCATCTTATAAATTTTATGCATATTAAGTCTTGTAATAATAAGTTAAATAAAATTATTTTTATACCAAGTCAATTACTAGGAAAAAAAAATCCTTATTTAAGTTACAAAATTTTTTTACATGCATATAATTCTATTTATAAAAAAAATATCCCTTTTTTTGAAAATTTAATATTTTATATTTATTTTCGATGTGGCGTAGGTTTAAAAAAAAATATTAGGCTTTATTACAATTGGGAAAAAGACCAAATTAAGAGATTATCAAAAATTAAAAAAATTTTTTTTGAACCAAATATTAAAAAAAAAAATAATAAAAAAATAGAGAATATTATTAATTCAAAATATATTTTGTTCTCAAATAGAGACTCTGCATTTAAAAAAAAGATACATCCATTAGAGGATTTCAGCTACCACGATTATAGAAATGAAAAATTATCAACTTACGAAAAAGCAATAAAAAAATATAATAAATATTCAAATAGTGAGCTATTTGTGAGATTTGGTTCTATTGTAGATAAAAAAATTACAAATAAAAAAATTTTTAATTATCCTCAATCTCACTTTAGATCCGAGGATAATGATTTACTTTTAATGAAAAATTGTTATTTTTATGCTGGTACTGGATCTGGTCCAGATATGTTAGCTCTTAATTACCAAAAACCAATTGTTTACATAAATTGGCATCATATACCTAATCTTTATTGTTTTAGAGGAAATATAATTGTAATTTTTAAAAAAATTTTTAATCTATCCACTAATAAATTTCTTACATTTTCAAGTTTAATGGATCCTAATTTTAGGAATTCTCATTCAAATATACCAGTAGGTTTGTATAATAAATCAATTCAATATAAAAATGCTAAATTAAAAATTATAAATAATTCATCAGATGAGATCTATAACGCAATGATAGAAATGGACCTTCTTTTAAGAAAAAAATTAAATTTTAATATAAAAAATCAAAATTTATTTAGAAAAAAATTTCTTGAATATACAGGAAAAAAGATACCAAATAATCTTTATGTTTCGGAATATTTTATCAAAAAAAACAAAAAGCTATTCTTATGAAAAAATTGAAACTAGCATTTATTGGCGCAGGATTTAATGGTCAAATTGGACATTTAAAATCATTTAGTAAAATCAAAAAATGTGAATTTGTTGCTTTAGCAGAAGATAGGGAAAAGCTTAGAGGTTTGATAAAAAAAAAATATAAATTTAAAAAAGTTTATAAAACTCATCAAGAACTTCTAAAAAAAGAGAAGGAACTCGATGGGGTTATAATTGTAACTAAAAGAAATATGACAGCTCCGATAGCGCATGATTGTATTAAGAAAAATATCAATGTATTTACTGAAAAGCCAATGGCTTCAACTTATAAACAAGCCAAAAAATTGGTAAAGCTTTCAAGAGATAAAAAAGTTTTATACAAAATTGGTTATAATAA
>PALU01000035.1 GCA_002706585.1 Rickettsiales bacterium | reverse complement strand
GCAACTATTGAAATAATTAAAGTCGGAGAATACAAAATTGTAATATTTCTAAGGTTATTAAAATTATTTACAAATTTCATATCCTTAATTCCAACCTGACTTCTTCATCAATTTATATGCTTCTTTTTGCCATTTTCCATAACGAGAAACTGGTGTCTCTAAATCTTGTTTAAATTTTCCCATTGACTTTACTAATTTATTAGATTCAATTTTTTGGATAATAGGGTATTCAAATGTGTTGTTTACAATATGTGATTGAACGCTAGGAGTTAATAAATATTCAATAAGTTTTATTGCATTTTTTTTATTTGGAGAATATTTTAAGACACCTACACCTGAAATATTCATATGAACACCACGATTATCTTGATTTGGAAAAAAAGGTTTTACTTTTTGTGCAGCTAATTGTTGTTCTTTTCCTTTTTTACCCGATAACATTAAAGCATAATAATAGGTATTAGCTATGGCTAGTTTAGATTCGCCTGATGCAACTGATAGAATTTGTGCTCTATCATTACCTTGAGGCTTTCGGGAAAAATTATTTACAAAATCTTTAAGCCATTTTTCCATATACTCTAGACCATTTTTTTCTATCAAAGATGAAATTAAAGATTGATTGTAAACATTATTTGCCTGCCTTATTGCGATTTGACCTTTCCATTTAGATTCAGATAAATTTTCATAGTTTAAACCATCAAGTTCTTTTTTTGATGTTGTAGATGGAGAGTAAAAAATAATCCTAGCTCTTTTTGCAATTCCAACCCAATATTCTGATCTAAAAGATTTAGAGACTTTACTTTCAATATTTGATGATGAAATTTTTTGGAATATATTTTTCTTTTCTGCTGAAATTAGTCTTCCAACATCTGCTAAGAAAAAAATATCACCAATGCAATCTTTACCTTCTTCTAAAATTCTTTTTTCTAAAGGTTTTGACTTTCCAGAAACTATATTAACTCTTATACCTGTTTGTTCAGTGAATTTTTTATAAACTCTTATATCTGATTCATAGTGGCGAGTTGTAAAAAGATTAACTTCTTCGGCAAATAAATTACTAAATGAAAATAAAATAATTAAAAAATACCATTTCATATTAAATATTATTACAATTTTTATTATTGATAATAATAATTAATACTAATTAATTAAAAAATCAATCGGGTAGGAGATAAATCTCCTACCCCAAAAATTTTAGCTTATTTTGATGGTTTTTGTTTTTTTATGTTCTGGAATAACTTTCTCTAATTTAATCTTAAGCATTCCATCTTTTACATGAGCTTCTTTTACATGAACTTCATCAGAAAGTGTAAATTTTCGAATAAACTGACGTGAAGAAATTCCTTGATGAATTATGGTTTCTTGATTTTTATTAACTATATCATTTTGTTCTTTTTTTGATTTAATTGTTAATTNACCATCTGATAATTCAATTTTAACATCATTTTTATTGAATCCAGCAATAGCCATTTCAATCACATAATTATAATCATCTATTTTAACTATATTATATGGAGGATAACCAAAACTATTCGTATTGTCTTCAATACCGAATAACCTGTCAAATAATCCATCAAAACCAATTGTGTATGGTAAAAATTTATTTGTATCAATAGTAGTAAGAGTATTTTGCATAATTTATCTCCTTTATTAAGCAAGATTAATATTAATGTATCCCAATTAGGCGATACATTAACAATATAGTGTCATTGTGACACTATGTCAATATGTCATTGCAATTTTGCTAATTAAACTTTTCGCTATCTTGGTCGTTAATAAATTGGGAGTTTAATTTGTCAAGTTTATTACCTACTCACAGTGCTATACCTGCCTATAGTTTGAGAAAAATCACTCGAACATTGCACGACTCTATCTCAAGAGTTGCAACAGGATTAAAGGTTTTAGGTGGAAATGATGCCACCTCNCAATCAGTTGCAAATTCATTACTTGCCAATGCTAAAGGTTTTAGATCTGTTGAATCTAATACTCAACAAGGCTTAGATTTACTAGAACTTGCAGAATCAGCTTTACTAGAATTGAATGCTCTTGCTACTAGATTAAAGGAATTGGGAGTTGCTGATACCTTATCTACTAATACGACGAATGATACCGCTGCTCTAAATGCTGAGGCAAGTTCTGTAAGTGATTCTATTGATTCGATTGTTAGTTCATTAACATATAATGGTATTGCAGTCTTAGGAACAAGTGCAAGAACTCATGCAATAGGTATAGATAATTCAGGAAATACTCAAACTATCAAAAGCACTATTGGAATAGCTGCAACAGATATAACTGATGCAACAAATTCAAATAACTCTGCAGATACGACTATCGGAGAAATTACTCAATCATTGGGCAATGTTAGTGGTGGAATGACAGCTCTTAGAGCCTATCAAAACGTAGCAAGCTCTTCATCAGCTCATTTACTTGAAGCTGCATCAAACCTTCAAGATACAGATTTTGCTCTAGAGACTGCAAGAATAGCTAAGCAATCATTACTCAAAAACTATGCACTTGCAATGGTAGCTCATGCAAATAGTGAAGAAATTGAAAAATTAAGACTACTTGCCTAAATTTTTTTTTAATTAGTCGTTTACAATATTGTTAAATATTAAAGAAAGGTTAGTGGATATGAAGAACTATTCAGATATTATTAATAATGAGTCAAAGATTAAGGAAAAAACTCAGCTTGTANATGAAACTATANATGNAAGCAAGTTAAGTAAACATGAAGTTATTGCTAAAATGTTTGAAGCATTAGTAATCGAAATTGAGTCTCTAAAAAAAATTTTGTTTACAGATCTTTCTGTTACAAATGAATCAAAAGAAAAAGCTGAAAAAATTTCTAAAATTGCTTTCACTCTCCAAACTTGCTTAGACACTGAAAATGGAGAAGATATAGCTAGTAATCTTCATTTTTTGTATAGATTTATAAGATATATGAGTAAAAGAATTCAAGATAATGAAGACATGAACTATGTTCAACCAGCATTCAAAGTTGCTCAAGAACTTAAAGATGCATGGCTCGCAATGCCAAAAGACTATAGATAGATTATTTTTAATTATAGCATTCTTAGCTCTTGTCGTTATATTAGGAGTTAAGAATGTTTATTTCTATTATAACAACCTTATTTTTAGGTTCTGTTATTGGGGTAATTACCTCTATCAGTGTTTATGGTTTTATAAGTCTAGTTAAAATCCTAACAAATATTTTTAGAAGTCCTGAAAATAGCTTTAATGGATTTTATGGTTTATTTGAAAATACCTTAGAGTTTATTTTATTTGTTATTATTACACCTTTCTTAATTGGATTGATAGTTGGAATAATAAGAAAATACGCCTCTGATTCAAGATGGCACGGCCCCCCTGATGTAATTCTAGCTGTTCATTCGGAAAAAAAACCACTTGATATAAAATCGGGTTTTTTAACATCTTTCTCATCTATTTTGTCAATCTCTGCAGGCGGATCAGTTGGACAATATGGTCCTCTTGTTCATTTTGGAGCNACTTTGGGTGCAGAAATAAATGATTTGTTTAGACGTAAAGGACAGTATCAGATATACGTTGGTGCAGGAGTTGCAGCGGCAATATCATCTGGGTTTGGTGCACCACTTGCGGGTTTAATCTTTGCTAGAGAAGTAATACTTAGACATCAATCATTAGCCTCTTTTGCACCAATTCTTGTTTCTTCAATAATATCTTATCTCTTTACTAAGAATTTCTTTGGACTGGAACCACTATTTTCCTCAAAAATTGGAGAAATTGAATCAATATATCATTTTCCATTTTTTATTATATCTGGAATTATGTGTGGAGCAATTTCAATACTTTATATGAGAGGACTAACTCATCCAAAGTATTTTCCAAATATATCAAAAATTAATCCAATTTTACAACCTGCATTAGCTGGATTAATTTGCGGTTTGGTTGCTCTTTACCTACCTCAAGTAATTGGTTTGGGTACCCAGACTATAAAAGATCTAGTTGTTGGAAATTTTGATTTAGAATTTGTATTAATATTACTGTTATTTAAATTGTTACTAACCGTTATTTGTCTTCGAATGGGTCTAATTGGAGGTGTGTTTGCTCCGGCTCTTTTTTTAGGTGCATGTACTGGGGTTATTCTTGGAATAATTTTTCAAACATTCTCTCCAACTTTAAATATAAGTTTNCTAACTGTTGCATCAATGTCAGCTTTTGCAAGTTGTGTTATAGGTGGACCTGTTGCTAATATGATGATAATTTTAGAATTAACATCTGATTATCAAGCAACTCTAGCTGCTGGAGTTAGTATTGTTTTTGCTTCACTTGTTTCATACAAAGTAATTGGACAATCTGTTTTCGATAAAGTTTTAGCTAATAAAAATATTGATCTAGACCTTGGAAGAGAAAATTTAAAACTTCAGCAAACACTAATTTCAGAAATTTGTCATAAAGAATATTGTGAAGTCACTAGCACTTCTTCTATTGAAAATGCCATAAAAAAAATGGTAAAATCAAAAAATAGTGAGGCTTATCTTATCGATTCTGAGAAAAAAATTATTAACAAATTAGAATTGCCTTTTTTATTAAGTTTAAAAAATAAAAAACAACTTGTAACTAGGGTTCCAAAAGTTAAATTCCTTAAATTGTATTCAACTGACAATATTTTACATTCTATTGAAAAATGTAAAACCTTCGTTGGCGAGTCTATCCCTGTAATAAGCAAAGATGGTTTTTTAAATGGTGTAGTTACTGAAGGTGACCTTTTCCAAATTTTTCTCAAAATTACTAAGGAAGAAAAAAAGATGGAACATGAAAATTAGGCAACAAGTCTCATTTCGTTGTTCTTAATATCACTTGATGTAATTGATATTTTGGAAATCATATCATATTTTGTTGCTGCTTCATTATGCATAAAAACTGGGTTAAAAAAAATTCTAGCCTTAAGAAAAGCCTCAGTAAGNAAACCTGATGGTGATAATTTACTNCTGTATCTTTTAACAGGGTTATAGTCAGGAGTGTATGAATTGGCATTATTTAAGTTAGTAACTGGACTTAATTTTCTATTGCTAAAATTAATTGGTGGCATACCAATTGCAGTACCATTGTCAAACTCTGTTTGAGAATTAAAATTCTCTGGCTGATTTGTAAAATTTATAGGATTAACCATAATTTAATAAAATGAATTCAAATTTCAATAAAGCAAAGTCATTCTACAAAAAATCAGAAAAATCTTCAATAGAAAATAATAATCCTATAGAAGTAGTTAAAACTATGGTTAATGAATTAACAAAATCAATGAATATCGTTATATCATCAACAGGCAAAAAAGATCAAAATAATGTTAGAGCTAAACATTTTAGTCGTGCACTCGTTATAATATATACACTACAAACAAGTTTAGACTTTGANAAAGGTCAGCTNTTAGCTGGAAAACTTTTTCAAGTTTATGAATATTGTAGAAAACAACTCATCAATTGTTTTAGTCATAAAATTATTGAAGGAGTAGTTAAAGCGGTAAAGGCGCTTAATGATATATTTGTTGAAAGCAGAAATAAAAATGCACAACCAGCCTGAATCAATTAATTCACAATTAAGTAGACTAGAAAAGATATCTGATAAAATTTCTTATCTTTTATCAAATAATGATTATGAAAAAATTAATCATCTAGATAGAATAAGAAAAAAAATTATTATGGATATTCAAGAAAAGAATTATATATTTAGTCAAGATAACAAAACAACAGTTCTAAAACTCGTTTCAAAAAATGAAGAAATAATCTCAGAGTTCAAGGAAAAAGAATCAGAATCGCTCAACAAAATACTTCATTCAAGAAAATGTTCCAAGGCATACCTAGCTTCATATTAAAAATATAGTTCATTTGGGCTAATGAAACCTACTATTTTTGAATTAAATCTTGAAATATCACTCCAATTATTAGTATTAAATTCTAAGTAAAACAAACCTGATGTAGGAAACCTCTCTTGAGATTTTTGAAAATTTTTATTTTTATAATCAGATGAAAAATCATGAATAGACTGAGATAACTTCGGTTCATGTGAAATTATCATGACTTTTTTTTTTTTTGCAAACATTTTAACAATTTCATAAATCCCTAAATTTGATGAATGATATAATTCATCAATGTAATTTAATGAAGGCGAAGGTTCCAAAAATTTTGAGATTATTTCTAATGTCCTTTTTGTTCGCAATGAAGGAGATGATAAGATTTCATCTATATCCAATTTTCTTTCATTTATATAATTTCCTATGGCTTCAGTTTTTTTTAATCCAATTTCATTTATATCTCTATTAAAGTCATTTCCATCGAAAGAATTCCAATTAGATTTAGCATGTCTTAGAAGATAAAGTGTAAGCATTTAAAAATATTTATTTTTATCAATTTAATCTTAAAATTTAAAATATTTTTAATTTTTAATTTTTTGTAGAGTTTTATTTATATTTTCTAAAAATAAATTGTAGTGGCTAGATAATTTTAAGTGATAATTTTTTTTATAACTTAGTTTTTCATTTATTCTTTCCAAAATTAAATTCAAACTAAACGTATCAAATTTTTCATTTTTAAAATATCTATTAAAAAGAAATGAACTTTCATATGATGACTCACCTGACTCAAAATAACTATTTCCTGATTGCGATTCATTTTTTGGGCACCACACACAGACGGTTTCATTAAGAAAGCCAAATTTTTTTTTTCTTTTGGCTAAATTTATAAAAAGGTCATAATCATGAGCTTTAAAGTAACTCCCATATGATTTCTGTAAGTCCTGATAATATTTAAAATTATAAAAACTGTCTAAAGATTTTTTTTTAATAATTGAACCAAAAGAAGGTGTATACATATCATAAATAAGTAAATCTTTAAGTTCATTTCTATCATCTACGTAACTGTTTTTTTTATAACCTGGATGTTTAAAGTTATGAATGCCTGATTCTTTTTTTATGGCCATCTTTCCATATGCCACATCTAGATTATTAATTTGTAAAAATTCTAGTAAATTATCGATAGCTTGTGGAACAAAAAAATCGTCTGAATTCAACATTATGATGTATGGATTTGACGAATTTTCTAGAGCCTTGATGAATGATAGACCGCTTCCGAGATTCTTTTTGTTTTTTATATATTTTATTTGGTTATTTTCTATTTTGATTTCTTTAATTAGTTCTTCGGTGTCATCAGTTGAATTNTCATTAACAACAATAATTTCTGATACACTTTTTACTGCTAATGCAGAAGATAGAGCTATAGGAAGGTTTTTAGAATCATTATATGATGGAATAAGAACTGATAACATAGAATATTACTTCNACTTAATACTACAACCAGCACTAGCGAATTGATTTTTAGGTCNTTTTGTAGTTTCAGCTATTTGAATCATAGCATTCAAAAGATCATTAGTATTATTTTGAAATTGTAAATTTTTTATCTCACCTATCCTTCCTCTATACTGTAGTTCACCAAACTTATTATAACCAAAGAAATCAGGAGTACATACAGCATCATAAAGTTTGGAAACTTGTTGCGTCTCATCAAGTAAATAAGGAAAATCAAAATTAAAATTTTTTGAAAATTTTTGCATATTTTCAAAATTATCCTCTGGATAATTTATGACATCATTTGGCATTATTGCTAAAGAATTAATTTTATATTTCTTGAGCTCTTTTGAAGTGTAAACGATTTTTTCGATCACTGCCTTAACGTAAGGACAGTGATTACAAATAAACATAATTAAAGTTCCATTATTTCCAGAATAATTATCTAAAGAAATAGTTGTATTATCAACATTAGTTAAATCAAAATTTATCATCTTCTTACCAAAATCACATAATGGAGTCTGTAAAAGAGCCATATTAATTTCCAATCAAATGAAATATTAAGGATCTTTGTTTATCAGAGTTTCTATGCTCCAAGACAAAAATTCCTTGCCATGTTCCCAATAATAATTTGCTATCTTTTATGCTCAAAGTCAAGTTTGTTTGGGTTAACATACTTTTAATATGACTTGGCATATCGTCTGGTCCCTCAGAATTATGGTTATATTTAAAATTTTCAGGTGCAATTCTACTCAAAAAATCTTTAATATCTTCTAAAACAGTGTAATCTGCATTCTCTTGAATCATAAGTGAACAACTCGTATGCATTATACTTAAATTTAGAAAACCATTAGAAATACAGCTTTTTGCAACTAGTTTTTCTATTATATTAGTTATTTCTACAAAATTTTTTTTTTTGTTTTAATATTTAAATTTTCAAGTATTTGTTTCAATTTATTAGCACATTCATGTATAGTTGACACTTATTTTAAGTTATATATAGTATATATATCTATAAAGGAGATTAAAATGGCTAAAAAGAAACCAAAAAAGATTGATCCAAAAAATCTGAAGAAAGAAGATTTACAAAATGCTTTTTCAAAGGTATTGGATAAATTGAAATCCCAGTAATTCTTCATGGATAAAATTTGGATTGAGTGTCAAAAATGTGGCTCGATCTTTTGGGTTTATTCTGATGAAGTTAACGCTATTTATCCAAAAAGACACTTAAACTATCAAATTTGTTCAGGTTGTGAGCAGAAGATTAAGTCAGAATAAGTTAAATTGATAGACCTGATTGAAATAAAAGAGCAAATTGGCTTTTATTACCTAATCATTAAAATCTTCTTCTACTTTTGTATTGGAGCAATTACCTTAATTATTTTAAAAAAAATAAAAAATTTACTTTTCTTCTTTTCAAAAAAATTTGATAAAAATTTTTTTTATGAAACCTTAAAAAGAATTTTAAATTTATCAATTTTTATAGTTATTTCAATTTTCATCGGATGGTTTATTATTCAAATTACAACTAATGAACCCTTCTCATTTGATTAATGCCTATATTACAAAATATTTCATCATTATTAATTGGTTTTAGTTTTTCACTTTTACTATTTAACCCAATAGCATTTGGTGTTTGTTTAGGAATTGGAATACTTTTTTTGTTATCTGGTATTAATAAAGATATATATAAAGAAAAAATAGTGAGTAAGAAGTATTCTCTAATATTTCTTTCTTTTTTAACTATTTTCTCCTTATCTTCATTTTTTTCTATTATTCCTTCAAGATCATTTTCAGTCATTATCTATTTAATAATTTTCATTATTTTGAGTTTTTATTTATTCAAAATTTTAAAAGAAAATAATCACTTAAGAAAAAAGATTTTCAAATATTTTTTTATAAGTACAAATTTAAATATCTTAGTTGTTTTTTTATACGTTATAAGCAATTATTCTTGCTATACTTGTCCAAGATATGAAACATTAAATTTATTTACATTTCTCAAGGCTATTGATGCAGTAGAGCGATTTAAGGGTTTTTTGAATATATTTGCTATTAATTCAATAATTATTAGTTTTTTTTATAAATCCAAATTAAATTTTTTTATAATTTTACTTCTAATTCCATGCTTAATAATAAGTAATTGTAATTCTGCTATTCTTGGTATTCTATTAGGAGTACTTTCTTTAATTATCTTCTTTTTATTTAATATATTTTTTAAAAAAAAGTTTTTTTTAATTTTTTCATCAATAATTTCAATATTAATTTTTTTATTTATTGCAAAAAATCTACCTCAAAATTTTTCACTTGAAAATGTTGAAAATTTTGAGCCTAAAATACCAACTCAAATAGTAGATATTCACAGACAATTTATGTGGGGGTTTTCTATTAAAAAATTTTTAGAAAATCCAATTTTAGGAGTTGGTCCAGATACTTCAAATTTTATTCCTGAAGGACAAAAAGAAATCGGGTCAAAATATACTGGAAAGATGTTTTTAATTTCAAGTCATCCTCATAATTTTCTTATTGAATTATTACTTGAAGTTGGAATTTTAGGTTTTTTTTCTTTTATAATTTTTTTAATTTGTTTGAATATTGAAATTGCTAAAAGATGCAGTAGAACNCAAATATATTTCTTGCTTTTCTTTAATTCATATTTTTGGGGAGCATCGTTGGTAAACTTTTCTTTTTGGCAAGGCTGGTGGCAGTCAAGCTATTATTTTCTTCTAGCATTAATGTCATCAAAAATTTTTGAAAAAAAAAAACAAATTATCAAAAATGTTTGAATTTTAAGATGATTTAAAAATTATTCGAATTCAATAGTTCCTGGAGGTTTAGAAGTCAAATCATAACATACTCTATTTATACCAGAAACTTTATTAATAATTTCATTAGCACACTCATCTAAAAAACCATCTTCAAATTTAAATGATTCAGCTGTCATTCCATCTATGGAAGTGACAGCTCTTAGCACGCAAATATTTTCATATGTTCTATTATCACCCATTACTCCAACTGTCTTTACTGGAAGCAAAACACAAAATGCTTGCCAAATTTTATTATATAGTCCTCTTTTCTTAATATTATCTATGAAAACTTTATCAGCCTTTTTTAAAATTCTTATGTTTTTTTCATTAACTTCACCAAGTACTCTTATTCCTAATCCTGGACCAGGAAAAGGATGACGATCAATAAATTCACTTGGAATATTTAATTCATTACCAAGTTTTCTTACTTCATCTTTAAATAAATTTTTAAGAGGTTCTAAAAGCTTTAATTTCATTTTTTTAGGGAGTCCACCTACATTATGGTGGGATTTAATAGTAACGGTTGATTCACCCACTTTTGCAGATGATTCTATTACATCAGGATATAGAGTGCCTTGAGCTAAAAAACAAAATTCTTTATTTTTTTTTGCATACTTTTCAAAAGTTGTGATAAACGTTTTTCCAATAATTTTTCTTTTTTTTTCTGGATCAATAACACCTTTTAATTTTTTAAAAAATTCTTTTTTATTATTTATGACATCTAGATGAATATTAAAATTTCTTTTGAAAAGGTTTTTAATTTGATCAACTTCATTTTCTCTCATTAAACCAGTGTCAACAAAAACACATCTTAACTGATCACCTATTGCTCTATGAATTAAAACTGCGGTTACAGTCGAATCAACTCCACCAGATAATCCACATACAACAAGTTTTTTACCAACAATTTTTTTTATTTTAAATAAAATTTCTTCTTTAAAGGATTTCATATTCCAATCATTTTTACATTTACAAATTTTAAAAATAAAATTTTTTAAAATTTCACTGCCATGAGGTGTATGAACAACTTCAGGGTGGAATTGAACACCAAACATTTTTTTTTTTCTATTTTCTACAATTGCTGATTTGCAATGTTCTGTTTCAGCTATTCTTTCAAAACCATCTGGAATAACATCTACCTTATCACTGTGACTCATCCAAACCTGATATATTTTGTTAAAAGAGTAAACTCCTGAGGTTAAATCTGATTTCTTTATTAAACTAATAAAATTTTTTCCAAACTCTCTATCCTCCGAAGATATAACAGAGCCTCCAAAAAATTTACACATCAACTGAAGACCATAACAAATTCCTAAAATTGGCAAACCTAGTTCATAGATAAAATTTGGAGCCTTTGGAGATTTTTTTTTTTCAACTGAGGAGGGTCCACCTGAAAAAATAATACCATTGAAATATTCTTTTACAATTTTACTTTTTTTTAAATTACTAGAATTTATAATTTTGCAAAAAACACCATATTCTCTGATTCTTCTTGCTATAAGTTTTGTAACTTGAGAACCAAAATCAATAATTAAAATTGACGATTTCATTTATTCAATTGATAATTTGGGGATTCTCTTGTTATAGAAACGCCATGAACATGACTTTCAGTTAAACCTGAAGATGTGATCTTTACTATCTTAGCATTTTCTCTAAATTTCTCGATAGTTTTGCTACCTGTATAACCCATAGATGCTCTTAGTCCACCAACTAATTGTTGAATAATTTGATCAAGTGGACCTCTGTATGGAACTTTTCCTTCAACACCCTCAGGAACAAATTTTTCGTTCTTTCCTATTTCTTCCTGGAAATATCTATCAGCTGAACCTCTTCCCATTGCACCCAATGACCCCATACCTCTATATGATTTATAAGTTCTTCCATTTGATAAGAAAACTTCTCCTGGAGCTTCGTCTGTACCAGCAAAGAGCGAACCTATCATTATGACATTCGCTCCAAATGCTAGGGCTTTAGCAATATCACCGGAAAACTTAATACCTCCGTCTGATATAATTGGTATATTATTTTTTTTAGCTATTTTATATGTCTCTGCAATTGCATGTAATTGTGGCACACCCACACCGGCAATAATTCTTGTAGTGCAAATTGAGCCTGGGCCAATACCAACTTTCAAACAATCTGCTCCAGCCTTTATAAGATCCTTGGTTGCGTCTGATGTCGCTATATTACCAACAACAACAGGCAATTTAGGATATTTTTTTTTAATCTTTTTTAATGTTTCTATTACACTTTTTGTATGTCCATGAGCAGTATCAATTACAGCTAAATCAACTCCAACATCAATTAAGTATCGTAATCTTTCAAGTCCTTCTTTTTCACCTACTCCAATTGCTGCACCTACTATAAGTCTACCCATATTATCTTTTGAAGCAGAAGGAAATTTTTCCGCTTTTTCAATATCTTTGACTGTAATTAAACCCACACATTTATAACTTTTATCAACTACCAATAATTTTTCAATTCTATGTTTATGAAGAAGTTTTTGTGCATCAACCATTTTTATGTTTTCAGAAACTGTTATAAGATTATCTTTTGTCATCAAAGTATTAACAGATTGATTTAAATTTTTTGCAAACCTTATATCTCTGTTTGTTAGAATACCCACTAATTTATTTGAACCTCTCTCAACCACAGGTATACCTGATATGTTGTTTTTTTCTTTTATAGTAATTGCAGTCTTTAAAG
>PALU01000034.1 GCA_002706585.1 Rickettsiales bacterium | reverse complement strand
GGCAGTATCATTACCATCCATTGTGCAAGTAAATGCCAATGAGTTATCTTCAATAACGACACCTTCACCAACATTCAAACCGTGTCCAGCAATAGTAAGAGTTAACTCTCCACTGGCAGAATCATATGTACCATTGGTAGGTGTGAACTGTTGTGCAGCACCAGCGATTCCAACATTAACTCTAAATGTATTAGTAGTTACATCAGAAACAGTTAAGAACTCACCACTTGCAGGATCACCTTTTCTTGGATAAGAATGCTCTGTAGCATAGTTATCCATTGCACATGTAAATGTTAGTGCATCGTCTGCAAGTCTAACTCTCTGACCATTAGTGAATCCATGAGAGTTAATTGTTATGTCAAGGTTACCAGTTGCAGGATCGTAATCTGCATCAGATGCTGTGTGGAAAGAAGATCCAACCTTAGTAATCTTAATTGCTTTGTCAGCATAAGGATCAACACCAGCACGAGGATATGTTTTAGTTGCAACGAAATTATCCTTAGCACATTTGAATGATAATGAATCATTAGGAATCTTAATGCTTGTTCCTACATTAAGATTGTGAGCACCAATATCAAGTGTTAAATCACCTGTATTTGGATTATAATCAGCAGTGCTAACATCATAATTGACAAGTAAAGACTTACCAACACTAAGTGTTATACTATCGGCAGTTGTTGTACCAACAGGTAGAACTGTACCACCAGCAGGATCACCAACACGAGGATATGACTTCTCTTCGGAAGCATCCATATCACAGGTAAATTTAAATGAATTATAATCAAATCTTACGCTATCTGCTGCTCTCTTAAGATTGTTTGTTCCAGAAGATGCTGGTACAAATGTATGTACATAGTTACCATCAATAGTATCACCAACATGAACATCAAATGTATTAGTAGTTACATTAGAAATTACCAACCACTTATTACTTACAGGATCAGTTGCTCTTGGATATGCATGTTCTGTAGCATCACTATCTTGATCACAAGTAAAGACTAATGATCCATCATCAATCTTAACTCTCTCACCATTACCAAAGTTATGATTAGCAATAGTAAGTGTTAGAACACCAGTAGTAGGTACATAAGATGCATCTGCTATAGTATAAGAATCAGCACCAGTTAAACCATGCTGTGCTATAGTAAGAGTTAAATCACCACTAGTAGGATTGTATACTGCACCAGTAGGTGTGAACTGTTCTGTAGATGAATGTAGAATCATTCTTTGAACAGCTTCCTGTGCAATCAATTCTTTGTTAGCAAGAATTAAGTTACGAGCATCACCATTCCTATCATTTACCAACTCTGCTGACTCTGATGTAACAGGATCATTAGAAGTAACACTAGACTGTGTTAGACCATGTGTACCATAGATGAATACATTCTCCTTACGCATGACTTGAATAGCCATGTCTTTACAATAGTTGAATGCAGTAATAGTCTCATCTTTCTTTGCTGCTAAATCTTGTACAGCACCACTATCATAATAGTATGCAGCATCCCATGTATCAGCATTACCACCATAAGCAGTGTTCTCTGCAACTGCTTCAATTGCTTTCTCTAAATCATCAATACACTTTGCTTTACCTGTGGTTGCATTATAACCAGTAGAAGGTGTATAGTTAGGATAATCAAGAAGCATTCTTTCGTATGCTTCAGTAGCGATGAATGTCTTGTTAGCAAGAATTAAGTTACGAGCATCACCATTACGATCTGCCACTACTTGCTTAACACTTGTTGTTGCTACTTGACCAAGTTCAACTGTTGTAGCATCAACAATACGCTTAACAAATGTATTGTCAGGAATGACAGGTTGTGCTGGTCTAGTAGCACCAGTCTTAAGATCATTTGTTTGAGTTCCTTGTGCATTCTCAAACTCACTAGGTGCATAGTCAGCAACAGTCATACCTGGTACAATACCACTGCTATCACCAACCTTGATGATAGAATTACCAGCAGTAGTTTCTACACCAGTACGTTTATATGAGTAGTTACGTAATGCAGCAATTGCTAGATCTCTTGCATAGAAATAACCTTCTAATGTCTCATTAAGTTCATTATTAATGTAAGTTAGATTTTCAACACCACCAGATTTTACATAATAGGATTCAGCTGCCTGAATAGTATTAATATTTCCACCAAGTCGTAAGTCTTGAATAGTAGCATCAAGTAAGTAACCAATATCACGGCGACACTTAACAATTTCAATACTTTGTTTGACAAGTAATGCTGGATATTTTGCAGTAATGTAACCATATGCTTCAAATGCAATAAATTCTTTGTTTGCTTCAATTAAATTAGCAGCATCTTGTGCCTTATTATTAACCTGAGCAGCAGAAGGATTTAAAATATCTGGAGCAGCAACAAACTTCTGGAATCCATTAGGTGAAAGTGTTGCATTAAATTCACTATTACCACCAGTAGTTCTTGGTGCTAATTTTACATATAATTTCTCGTCAGACTTTGCACCAATACGATAACCACCTATAGTAGCAGCAGGTCTTTCAGTTGGAATATAAGCATTATCATCACCAAGATATATTTTGGTATGGTTTGCTTGATCGTTAGATGCTTGAATATCAATAGTATAGTAAGACTGTTTCTTAGTATTTCCTACTTCAGTAACAACTTTTGGTGGTATAATAGCATCAATATATCCACCCTTATCTTGGTTAAATGCAAATCCTTTATGACCAATAGCATGTAATGATGTATTACCAAAGTTACTGTTAGAGTTGGTGATACTCATATCACCACCACTTTCCATTAAGAAGTGATCAGCGAAACCAACAGCGAAGATACTAACACACTGAATGAATGAATCTTCTGAAGCACGAACGTGGAAGTTTCTCCAATCATCTTTGAAGAATGCATCACCCTTAGTGTGGTAAGGTGTTGTAGCAAACGCATCTTTTAATGATGCTTGATTAAATGTATTGGTAAACTCATCATATCTGATGAATGCTCTATCGTCTTTCTGTAGAGATACACCAGTGTACTGAGCGATAACCATTGATTTGAAACCAGTGGCTTTCAAACCATTTGCCCAGATACCACAAATACCCCATGTAGATCTGATGGAGCAGTTGAATACGTATGGAGATGCAGATTCAACAGAGTCTACCTCTGCCTTAACATTAGCATTTTGTCCTAATGCTACAGGACTAGAGTTGACTGTATATGTTGTACCACTTACTAAACTGGTAGTTGATCCTAGCGTAGTAACAGATCCTTCAATAAGATAAGAGAATACTTTTCCGTTTGTCTCATCAATAGTATCAATAGAGAATGTTCCATCAATTTCATCATCCAAACCATTGTCTTCAATGGCAACAAATTGATTCTTGAAATATGCGTGGTCTACCTTTGTTGTTACAGTTACCCTAGTAGTAGAACCTGGAAGAGTTGGTTCTGTTGAAATATCATCAACTCTAATACTTTCAACAGAACGGATGTCAGATAGAGGACCAACAATTCTAGTCTCTTGAATCCTAGCACCAAACTCATTTAAATCATCAATGTTTGGTTGATACTGTGCAAATGCTTTTGCAACCTTTCTATAGTAAAGACCTAACTCTTGCTTATCTGCATATTCAAATACAGTTAGTTTGTGGTGAGAGAAGTTAGGAATTGATAACTGAGAAGATCCCCAATCAGATGGATCAGCAGGTGTTTGACTATAAACTTTACCTACACCATCAGTTGAACTGTATAATGGAGAAGATGGTTCTAAGTCACCGTCTTTAATAGTGAATTGCCAGAAGTAACAACCACCAGTAACATTAAAGATAGCAGATCTTTTTTCTAGTGGATCAGCAGGATCGGGAACATATAGAGGACGGACTATAGTTCTACGTAGATCATAACCAATAATAGAAGAACCACGAGGGATAATAGCACCACCCTCGGTGTTGTTAAACTTGTAAAGGACGTTATCAGGATCCTTAATGTCTAGGTTGGAATTATCTGCCCACTCTGCTAATGCTTGATCAAATGCGAATGCATCTATACCATCTGTTCCTACAAGACCTGGTCGGTTATCAATGTAATGATTACCTGGCATCACCATGACGGTGAACTGATCAAATCTATCGTTATCAGGACCACCTGGCAGATATGAGAATCTTGCTATCTCTAAAAATGCTCTCTGAATTGATTTGAATGGTCTAACAGGAGAATTACCTCTGTTATTCAGTTCATCTGATGCGTTAAAATCATCAGGAGACACATACAAATACTTACCAGTTTTTGAACTGATAAGATTGTCAAGTCTTGTCAAAGCCATACTGCTATTCCTATGGGTATTATCTGCCGTCCATTTATTTATACAAGCAAAACCCCTTAATCTCACTTGGGTTCTAAGATTTCACATCACCCTAATTTGAACCATTAAAAAAGAGGGGCATTTCACCCCTCATGAGTTACTTGGGTTAGAAGGCTAACTTAACCCCCATCTCTCCTAGAGTCTAAGCAGCAACGAGTTCACGTGAGCGAACTGGGGCTACAGGACGAGAGAATGCAACGATGTTATTCGCTGCGGTGTTATCTGTTTTTGCAGATGTGGTTTGCTTATCCAAGCAGGTTTCAGTCACAATCGTGATAGACCGTCAAAACCAGTGCAGCCCCATGAGTGGAGCTGAGGGGAGTTGAACCCCTGTCCGATCCTATTCGTAAAGTCACCTATTCTCCAGAAGGAGAAAGCCTAATGTCAGATTTGAACTGACGACCTACGCTTTACAAAAGCGTTGCTCTACCACTGAGCTAATCAGGCAAAAAAGATTTGGTAGGGGTAGTGAGATTTGAACTCACACTGTACAGATTTTAAGTCTGCTGTCTCTACCAATTGGACTACACCCCCGAAGCGGGTGCGATTGGATTTGAACCAATGACCGACTGCTTAGAAGGCAGTTGCTCTACTCCACTGAGCTACGCACCCATAGGTGCTTCTTGTGGGAATCGGACCCACCTTAGCCGAATTATGAGTTCGGTGCATTCACCAGATTGCTAAAGAAGCGGTACTAGGATGGCATTAATATTAAATCAGGTAACTGTTTGAGACCTGCATGTACCATTCTGTGACAATTAGAACATAATGGGACGCACCTGTTGACTTCTTCTAGAAGTTTATCATACGGTCCTGTCCTTGTCAACCCTGTGATACTAACGGTCTTAGCAGAGTTATCAGCATGATGAAGATCCATGACACATAAAGGATACTGAACTCTACAACATACGCATGGTTTTGATTTTGCTTCGTCAACGAGTTTTTGACGATTTTGTGGTCCTTTTTGATTAATTCTTTTTGTTTTACCATTTTTTCTTGCCCACTCTCTTTGATATATTCTATTTGCCTCCTTATCTTTTATTGGCATTGGGGTTCAAATTACTAGAGTTATATAGTATTTTAATCAAGAAATTCTGATAGTGATGCAACAACTTGTTTTCCATTATAATGATCTTTTATTTTGTCACAAATTCCACGAAATTTTTTTGCTGGACATGTTTGTCTACCTAAGTTAAACAGACGTATTGTTAATACAACATTATCCTTAGTATAACCTTTATTATCATCCAACCTGTCTAAGCTTGGTGCTAATGGATTATCTCTTTCCTTTATACTTTCAATGTCAATAGGAAATCCAGACCAATAACAACATCTATTTTGTCTTTCATATTGTTCTTTCAACCATTGTTCATCAATGTTGACTTCTAGTGCTTCTGTTCTTGCAACACCATTACCTTTCATGTAACCTGGTTTGGCATTTCCTTTTGCTCTGTTTACAAGTAATCCCCAACAGTTCTTAACTGAAGCATATGGACTACCTGTTCCATTCATGTTGTATCTTCTTTTAGGAGTAATCGTTCTTACAAGTTGATTACCTTTCTTTCCTGTTGGCATGATTATACGGCGATTGGTTTTTCAGTTTTTTTAAATTGGTATATAACATCACTTCCCCAAATAACTTTTCCTTCTCTCCATCCTTGATCTCTACTCTTATACTCAGATCCATTAAACTCTACTAATGATTTTACCACTCCTCCTCTAATAATGCAAGCATCAGTCTTCACTTCTCCTACCCACCAGTCATTTTTGTAAGAAAACTTCATATCACAACATGGTTCATGTTCTGTCCAATTAGGTGACCAATTTTCTACGATAATAAAATCACCATCTTCTACCACACGATGCCATCTCTGTCTATATGGATTTTCTTCACCCATATACTGATACCATTGTTTAGATTTTAATTCATTTTCACCAATACTTTCCCATCTCATTTTACAATGAGCCCATCTTGCAGGATCACAAGATGCTTGGTTCCAGTTGTCATAAAAACCTTTTAAATCGTTACAAAAATTAGTGGTATTAGGCATAAATATTTGTTAAATCAATGATGATATTTGATATTATTAGAATAAATAGTGGTAGAATTAGGAAGAACAAGATGAAGTGAGTTTCTCTTCATTATGGTCCAGTTAATTTTAGTAGAGGTTCTCTATGCGTCATAATATCTTAAGCAGTAATCAACTAGCAGAGTGGAAACACTTTGAAACCGAAGATGATAGTTACAGACTAGATCAAATAGATGATTACTATAACTGTATGATAGATGCAGAAGAAACCCATTCAGACAAACGAATATGCCAAAATATTTTAGAATAGAATGATTTAAAAATTCATAAAAGACCCTCGCAAGAGGGTCTTTTTAATGCTAATAACTCTGCTCAACGAGTTCACAATTATCATCATGACATACTGAATATGATATCTGCTCTCCATAATACGAATGATACATCCTACCCCATATAACTTGGAACTCATCCTCGTTTAAATCTTTAAACAAACAATTTCCGTTAAAGTAGATGTGATAAGTCATTGTTCTTGTAATTTTTGTACAGCACTTTTTACTTCTATTTTTGGTACATCCATCAAACCATTAGCATCAAACCAAGGAGCACTTTCCCAATCAAATCCTTCACCAAATGTATTATCAGGTGACACAATATACCAATGACATTTAGCGTCAGGTATATCAACTGCACACACTGCCCAATCATCAGACCATTGAGGTACTTGCACATACATCTGAGGTAAGTGATTAGCACCAGCAATACTTGGCAATCCTATTAGAACTCCCCATACCAAAGTTAATACAAACCCTATAATAACTAACTTACGTTTCATTTCTTTTTAAAGACACCAAACTTGGACAATAACCACATTGTAACAATTGTCCATCCTATAACATACCACATTATCTATACCTCTTTGATATTGTCATTTCACTAACAAATGATCCAAGATAACTAAGAGCTAACCGCATGAATGATTTAGTGGCATTACCTTGAATTTCATCAAACATAAACATATTTAACTGAAAAGCATAGTTTGCTTCTTCAATCAATTCTTTCTCTTGATCTGTAGTTGTACCCAAGTTGTCAAGAACTGCTCTATAATTATTCTTAAACTCCTTTGCATTTGGTATACTAGGAAACTCATAAAAATTCAATCCCTTACCCTGTGGTGGGTTGAGAACACGTGCTGTAATTTCTTTCAATATCTTACCACCTGACAGATCACCAATGTATCTGGTATAATGATGAGCAACAAGTAGATAAGGACGTTCCTCTGCTACCTCATTGATTCTTGCACAATACTTATTACATGCTTCTGATGGATACTGTACATTTTTCCAATCAGAACCATAATAGTATTCAAGATCTCTCTCAATACCGTCTTTACGTTCTAAGCTTTCAGATCTGATTGCTTGAACCATTGGATCTTCTGTCTCTCGTATCCTCTGCTCCATTGTGTCATAGACATAATAGAAGTTGGTGAGTAGTTTACGATACTCTTCATAGTCCACTACACCTCTAAGAAAGGATGCAACAAACTTAGTGTTCTCTGCTGCTGAGTGGGACTCTTTAGTTCCCTCCTTTAAATCTACTGAAAAACTCATTTTTTAATTCTCATAGGTACTTTAATTGTCCATGCTGATGATACTAGATCAACCATTTTAAATTCTTTTCTTGCTTTTTCTCTTTTCTTTGCTGCCTTCTCTAGTTTATTTAACTCATCTTCACGACCAGGTTCAGGTTGAATCTCACCATAGTGAGGATCCCAAATCTCAGGGTGCTCATGATTTTCAAAGAACTCTAGTATAGCTTGATCAATCATGCCATACATGGTATCCCAAGTCAATGTTCTACGAAGACTCTCAGCAAGATATTCTGCTTGATTGACAGACATTTCTTGCTTAAGATGCTCTCCTCTTGCCCATACTAATTCATTCAGATCAATTGTGATTTGCACATTAGTATGAACACCTGTATTATATGGTTCCATTAATAAAAACGTCTTGGTGTACCATAAGGACCTCTTTTAAATTCTAGTTCAATAGAATCAAAGATTCTCATCAATGCACCTGCATATGCTCTGTATCCTGCACCAACATATAGTTGACCTAAAACGACAGATGTTGTTGCAACACCCCAGAAAACATAATAAAATTTAGATTTCACTTGATTTCTTGCTTTTGTAATTGTATGTTTCGGCCACTTTGGTGCTGGTGTAATAGGTGGGTCTGGATAACTATTAGTCATATTGATATACTTTCATTCTTATATTATAGCATAAAAAAGGGAGGTGTCAAGCACCCCCCGATATGTTCCGATTGTAGAGACCGCACGAACGATGTCTCAATCTTATTTAGAATACGAACTTAACGCCAACTTTTCCAGACCAGTCAATGTCATCTTCAGCAGTTACGCCAGAGATTTCTCCGTAGAACTTATCATAAGAACCACCAAGGTATCCGATTAGTTCAACGTCACCGAAGTCATCAGTTGTTTCTGTGTGAGTCACTGTAGGACCACCAGATACGTACCATCCAAGTCCAGAAGGTGTTTCGCCTTCGTATCCAACTACTGCTTCTAGTCCACCAGATGAGTATGATCCATCAGGATATGAACCAGTTGCTTCCAAATTGACGTATGGACCAGCAAAAGCTGCACCAGCGAAGAGGAATGGAGATGCTGCTACCGCAGCGATTGTTGATTTGATTGTCATGTTTAAATTAAAGTGTCTCGCATGGGCACTAAAAAACCCTGCGGATGATAGTAAACCCCCGACATGGGGTACTTTATTACATCAGCACAGGGTACGATAGTTTCGGGCCTGTTCTTTTGTATACTTATTTATACCAGAAATTTATGGAAATGTCAACCCCTTGTGACAGTTTGTCAGTTTAACCTAATAAATGCTCCTTCAACAGAAACATCACCAGTAGATTTGATCTTCACACCAGCAGTACCATCAACTGTTGCTAGACCAACTGCTTTAAGTGTAGCAGCAGCAAGTGATTCAAGATTCATTGTTCCTGTTGATTTTGCTGAGTAGTTTACCAATGCTGTTTGAGTAATATCTTTTTGTGCGTTAGTAATTACCGAACCTAAACCAGATAGTGTTGGAAACTCACCAATACCAGATGTAAAAATTATGTTTCCTGTGGTTGCATTCGTGCTTATATTACCTCTACCTGCTTCAATATTTAATGCACTTAGTCTAGAATCTTTTACTAAAATAGCACCATTAGAAAGACCTTTAAAATCCATTCTACCAACACCCATTGCTTTTAAATCAAAATCACCTAAACATTTAATATTAAGATGACCTGATGATACTATATTATGACTTCCACGAGGATCAAAATGTGTAATAGTATCTTCTTTGGTGATGAGTTCTTGCTTGGATGATACAGTGCTAATATTATCTGCTGTTGTCTTTAAAGAACCAGCGTTCATTACTATCTCACCACCACCCTGTGGTCCTGCCTGAAGAACAATCTTTTCCTTTGCCATAAGGGTTAGAACATCACCAGCATCTATAGTGATTTGTCTTCCTTTTATATGTTTCTCACCATGAACTTCCTCAATGTTATTACCATAAGAAATCTGTGAAAGTGCTATTTGTTCTTTATCATCAGATTCACCTCCACCCTCAACAGCACTCTTTTCGTTTGAAACATATTCTTGAATACTAGGACCACTCTTAATTAATTGACCACCTTTGGCATTAACTAACATTCTCCCACCACAAACTTTACCACCTGCTTGTGATCCAGTAGTAAACATAATATCACCATTGTTTCTTACAGTAATACCAATTCCAGTAAGTTTACTTACAATATTCAAATCAGTTCCATTTGGACTGTTTAAAGATCCATCCTCCATGACAGTCCAAGACTTACTTGCCATGTGAACCTTAATAGTCCTACTGATTTCTACATCTTCCTTTTCATTTGTTTTTGTTGGTTCAAAAGGTTTTTGATTACGTACTATATTTGCCCTAGGATTAGTGCCAACTGTATTTTGAATAATTTTTCTATCAAAACTATTTGTCATAATTCATCTCCTACGGACAATCAATGTAAGAACCAGTTCCAATCTTAGCAGAACCAATCTTAACACGTGCCTCTGGTTCTAGACAAGAGAATGATGGCAAGAAAGTAGCACCATATCCACCACCACCTAATATAGTAACTGTTGGATATGAATCAAAAGTAAGTTCTCTGTTTTTAACTCTAACACTGATAACTTGACCATTTTCAACAACTGCTTCTGCAATAGTATCATCACCATCAACATAAACAGTTGGAGCAGATGTATATTCTCTACCTGGTCTTATCATAGTAAACGAATCAATAATACATTCTTTTGATGCAACCAAAGGAGGATTCAATTTGTGTCCGAAGCCAGGATCAGTAATACGTATCTCAGTTAACGATCCTTTATCATCAAGAAGTCCAATTGCTGCCGTACCAATACCAGCACCAGTTATGAATACAGCAGGTGCTTCTATAAATGGATCGCCAGGATCTTCTATAATAACATCAATAATACCACCATCAGGTCCTGTAATAATATCACCTATTGTTGGTGACATTGGTTTTCTTTCTGGTGGAACTATGGATGTACCATCCTCTGCTGCTAATTTTTCTATTGGTGTAAGTGAATTNGTATCAGATAAAATTATTACACTTGCTCTCGCACCTGTTCCATTTATNGCAAAAATAAGTGTCTCATCAAACTCTAAATTATCTNAATCTTCATTAATACCAACAACAACAGTTGCAGAATTAGAGTTAATTGCAAATGTACCAGTAAGACTAAAGTTTACAATATCAGATGGTGTGATATTATTACCAAATAATGAATATGATAACACAGTTCCATTTGGAACATTTTGTGTAGTAANAGTATAAATTATAAATTCACCTTCTNTTACAGTTGACCTATCTGCTTCTACTTGATAAGNTNTAACCGCTTCNNNTTCTCCGTCTATTGGTTCTATTGGTGAGACAGGTATAGTAGGAGGTGTAAAGACATNTACATTAGGATTAGATCCTTCGCTAGTAGGATTATCNNCTTCTGTTGTTGGNANTGGTTCTCCTTGAGTAGGATCTGGTGGTGTACTTTGTCCTCTAATAACACACCTTGCTACATTTTTATCTGTAACTGCTGTTAAATCTTCTGGTGTGTCTTTATTNATNACAACAAAGAAATCTTCTCTCCCCTCNTTTATNTTATCATTAAATGTTCTAACTGNAATAGTTTTTTCTGTTTGTCCAGCAGTAAAACCTAATATTCCACTAGTCTCTTCATAGTCAGTTCCNTTCTCTGCTGTACCATTTCTAGTANAAAAACTTACACTTGATATAANATCAACCTTTCCTGTTCTTGTTACAACAAATTCTGCAATNTCTCCTTCCTTTACAAAAATATCACCAATACTATATGCTACAAATTCANTTGCTGGAACATCTTGAGAACCACCAACGAAAGTAACTTCTGTTCTTGGTATTCTTGTTCCNTCATANGAATCTTCACAAGTATATTGATTNNAATCTTTNGGAGCATCATCTAAACTTTCAAGNAAATNATCAAGAAAGTCTTNACGTTTATCTGCTCCACAATCAGTGCAAACTTTAGTTGTTTTAGAACATTGCTTACCAGGACCACTACATGTAATCCCAAGAATACTTAAAACATAATTAATAGCATCACCAAGAATNTTAAATGGTTTTGCAATTGCACCAAGAAGATCTTGAAGAGGTCCTAAGACCTTACTTAAAAGACTATCCATNAAAGATTGTATCTTATTTAAAATACCATTTACAAACTTATCAACTTGACATGCTGTTTGTTTGTAGATATTAAATAGATAACCAAAAATAATTTCTTCTATAAATTTTGCTANTCTTTCACCAAGATCTGCCATCTCACAACCAACTATTGCTAAATTATCATTGAAAAATTTAGTTACTGGAGATAATGCATTTCCTGTATCTGTTGGAAATAACAAAGCATCAGTCAATGCCTTGACTGCNTCTCTTATTTTTTCAATAACAAAACCTTTNACAGAAGCAACAAAAGTTCTTATCAATTGTTTTGCTTTAGTAACATATTTTCTACCNATATCAATAGCATCAGTTAGTTCCCCTGATACNTCTCCTACTAGATAATTTCCTAACTTACCATCATTACGTTGTGTTTCATATAACATCTCAGAAAATAGTCTGAGAAACGTGNTATTCAAATCTGTTTCTTTACCACANTTATCTGCAACTTCTACACACCAATTAATACCTGAAGGATTATTNTGACTATTTTGACTNTATTTTGATTTTAGATAAAGTGTTTCTGCATCACTAATTAATTNACCGTCTTCTGTTTNTCTTTTTNTCCCATCTGCTGCCACACCAGCAGCAGCAGTGTCTAATNCTGTACTATNTTCAAATTGATCAAATTGAACTTTATTCTTATCTTTAACAAATGTAGTAAATGCTTTACATTTATCTTCACCTGGTGTAGGATCTNNATCCTCNCNTTCACCTTCCTTAAAGGAATTGGCAACTCTACCAATACTTCCTATNATGACAGGCATATTTTTTTCAGGATCCAAAAAGAATCCTACAACCCATGTACCAGATTCTAATTGATCNGANACAGAAGTAGCACCNCCAGGNGTATGTGGATTAGTAACAGGCATGAGAGTTTGTGCCCATCCAAGTTCGTCTGTCTCNACAAGACCACACTCTTTTGGATGTTGTCCAACAATACGTACACGNTATCTACCAGACCCTTTAGGATCTTCAGTAGTGCCAGATTCAATTTGTCCTATAAACCAATTGAATCCATCTGTACCAATATTATGTGTTGGATATAAACTACTCAATACNGAATCAGTCATCGTANACTAAACANTCNGGNTCNTCTGGNTGTNNNTCACAAAANANTTCAAGTNCANNTAGGATCATGNTGATCTCCTGCTTCAATCTCATCNTNATGATGNTNTNCATATNCTNNNANGTCATGNAANTCNTCTTTANNATGTCTGCGAGCAGCAGNNTTNGNTGTNGGATCATCAANGATCTCTNTATCTTTTTTNATATGNTCTTCTATTGATTTCATAGTTTATTTTACCTTAGATTCTTTTAATTTGATACCATAAGAGTCTCTTATTAATTCTAGCACACTATAGACTTGATCGCCTGTAACATGGAATTGATGTGTGACTCTCTTAACCAAAAAAGTTCCACTATTCTCTGGATCCCAAATATCACCGTCTTCTTTTAANACTTCTGCTTGTTGATTNGGCATTCTTAATTCAATACAGTCACCTGCACANAATTCTAAATGACCAGTAACAGAAATAGTTAACTGTTGGTTAAAAGCAATATTTGCTCTACCAATAGACTGTTGCAAATAAAAAGGTTGATAATCTTTTATTTGATTTTTTGGGTCAGTAGCTGCAGATTCAGTTCCGTTNTACCAGAACTCATCATTCACGACAGAAGAAAGGATCCTAGTTGGAAATTTAGATAGATCGCTGGATCCTTTAGGGAGTTTTGTTTGACTTCCTAANTGCTCCATCTCNTTCCACCTTTCTTCCATAGAATACACAGATTCTTCATACTTACCAGTATTTATGTTGAAATAACAAGAAACGTTACTAAAAGCACCTTCTCTTAATTTTTTCAAAAGATCAATTTCACTNTTATATTTGATCTCTTGTATAAGATATGCACTATCATTATCTCTTTTACCCATAGAGTAATTGAACCAAGTTGATTTATCGTTATTGATTGGTTCTGTAGAAACTAATTTATCAAATGATTTAAAATTAAATCCTCTACGTGTCTGGAAAAATAAATATCCAGCACTTCCTTTCTTATTATTTTTTGTTTTTGGAACTCCTTTAGTACAAAGAGATCTTATAACCGAAAATGGTGATTGCCTTCTAGGAATAAATTTACAAGCATTTTTTGTTTCTTCTACTTCTATTTCTTCATTNGCAATGCTTNTAGATGANGATCCATATAAATTATTTGTTATNANTCTTTTAACNACATCAGAGATATTTCCACTTTCTCCTTTAGTTAACCTAATGCCCTCATTATTCAATCCTTCTGCTGATATAAGACCTAATGTATATACTTGTTTTCTNTCAGCAGTATATCTATTTGCAACTGTCCATACACGATATTCATACGTATANGTTTCATTAAAAGTATCTTCTACCTCAACCACAACCCTCTCATTACCTTGAATTGGCATATTACTTATGAGATTAGTTGCATTATCAAGCAATACCATTCTAGCTTCATATGCAGGATAGAGAATATCCTNCATATGATAATANTGTGTTACTAAATTTGTTATGTTAGCATATGGTTTTGATTCATCATCAACAGAAAATATTGCAATTGCTTTTGTTTTAAGTGATGAAGCATATGGTTTTGTCTCTGCCATGTCTAACGATAATTATAAGGTGAAGAGAAAAATGCATCCAAAGAAGAGTTAGGATTATTACNNATATGGTTCATATCTNCTTCTGGTGTTTCTTGTGAGACATTTGCGTTGTTATTTATTTCTATAATTTTAGATTGTTGCTCTTGGAATTGATTGATTTTATCTACTTGATTTTCAAATGATTGTATTTCTACAAAATTACTCATTTTATCAGATTTATCTGTTCTATTAAGCATATGTGATGTTTCATTATTACTATAGATATGCCTATGTGCATCTAATGTTCCATCTGCTAATGGTTNTGGAAAAACAAAATCTAATAACAAATCAAGAATAGGAAGTTTCTTTGCAACACCTTTAACACCACCNCCAAGTAAAGATCTAACAGGTCTTTCAAATGCCTGACGAACAGCAGGAGTAGGACCAGTTTTTACCATATTTGGGGTAAATGCTTTAAAAGGATTCCATCCTTTAATTCCTGTTGCACCAGATTTAAANGCTTTATTAGTTCTAGTAAGTTGTTTGGCATCATCTGCCATTAATCCATTCTTACCAAAGAAACGAGCAGCGTTCTCATTAGGAACTCTTACATTTCTTCCTCTGTTCCACCAGTTCTTAGTACCTTCAANTATATTACCAGGACCACCACCAGCATACATGCCACCACCACTACGGTATCCACCACCACCGTCACCATCNTCTTTTGGTTCTGNTTTTNNTTGTGGTAAAAGTTCTTTTATAATGTTAAAGAATTTTGTAAAGATNTTTTGTTGTTTTGATTCTTGAGTTTGTCCTACGTTTTTATTAACTTCCATTCTTTGAACAGCAGCACCACCAACATTAATGTCTCTTGTCAATGAATTTATAACTGAATTATCAACACCAAATGCACTCAGAGGAGAAAGAACTGTTTTGAGTGGACCTGAAACATCACCAGCTAACGCTGTCATACCTTTTAAAGCTTTACCTAAAACATTGAAAGCAACTAAACCACTTGCTTTTACTGGCAATTCAATTGCTTTACCTAGCATTTCTGTTGTATCTTTCAATAATGGTGTGCTACCAATCTTTTCTTCAATAATCTCCTTAAACATACCAGGAACAAATTTATCAAATGATGCTTTNGATTGGTTATTNCCTCTAAAAACATTATTTTGAGAAGCATTAATCATAGATGTTCNAGAAGCAAAATTTTGCTGTCTTGTGGCTGGAGNGTCTAAAGGTATTACTGCTTCTCTACCATGTAAAATAGCAGGATATCCACTTTGTGGTCCTTCAACTACACCACCTCTTGCTAGTTCAGGTGCTTTAAATTGTCCAAAATCAAAGTCTTCATCATCTANTCCACCCTCATCTGCTGCCTCATCTGCTAGATCTCTTAATTGAAATTCTGCATCATCCTCTGCTCTTTTCTGTATTACTTCTCCTTCANATTGTCTTNTTTCTTCTTCAANTTTTGCTTCTTTCTTATCTGCTTCTTTAGTGTCTGCCGATATCTTATCATCTCTATTTTGTTGTCTTAGAGCATCAATAATATTATCTAATTTTGTTTCTANTGTATCTGTGCTTGTCTCNAGTTTTTTGATTGTTCCNAAGACACTTTCTTCTACAGAAAGTAAAACCTCTTCGTTATCATCCATCTGGTCAGTCATGCCCAAAATGCTGGCACTCAATGACATAGAAACAGATGTAAAGAATTTACCCAATAAAGGATCCTTAACCTTCATTGGTTGTCCAGATTTTGTATTGAATAATTCTGTTACTTTACCAAGTCCACCTTGATTTNTTATATCAGATCCAGCTGCAATNAATGGAAATGGTTGTCCTACATTTNTAGCAATATTTGCTGCTGGCACACCAATACCAGTTGGTCNTGGANTGTATGGGACTANTATCACCACTAACAAACGTTTGAGATGTNTGACCNTTAAAAANATTTGGATCACTAAANGNAAAAGGTTTTTTTGCAAATCTATCTCCNAANANCCCCATAGGATTTGGAGTCATTTGATGNNTTAATGCAGCTTTAAAAAANTCACCTCTTTGGAAGTTNGCNTTNANAGGAGAGAATCTATCTNGATNCATTGGTTTTATCCCTTCCTTNNGATCNNNCTCCTTGATGACTCTCATCGTNNCAAGATTCGCTGCTATTANAGNACCTTCTGCTGCNTGNNTTGCTTCTAATGCACTATCACCAGCTCTTACAATTCCACCNTAAATTGCTCTCGCAATTGATTGNGTTAAATCTCCTTGATATGTCTTTGTAAGATTTGCCATTTATTATGNTAGGGACGCAATTCTATATTGCTCTTTCCAATTAGTATCTATTACACTTCTAGTTATAAGAGTTTTANTAGATTGAGTAGATACCACATTAGTGTTTAAAACATATATTGGTGTTCCAGCACNNTTAACTTTATCAAAGATATCTTCCATATTTTGACTATCATCTCCCATCTTTTGCACTAATAAATTGTTTCTAAGTGAAGGAGAGAATGATTGATTACCTAAGAGATCTAAATTATGCAAATCANAAAANTTGTCATCATCTGTTCCACTTTTTATTATNGCNGCTTCNGATTGTCTTCTATTGGTATTTAAANCATCTTGATCCTGTGATAGATTGAAATTNAGTAAATCAGCAATCTTACTATAATCACCAGTTTTATGAGCATTTTTGATCATCACAGGAAGAGAATTTGGGAATGTTACTTCCTTTCCACGTATCATCCATTTTGATGTAGATCCNTTATGAGCACCANNAAGAGANCCATANTTAAATGCNAATGATATTAAAGGTGCAGCAACATGAACTGGTAAATCTNTTAAAGATAATCCCTGTGCATTTAATTCCTTTTCTGCTATATCATAATGTCTTTGATAATCANCATCNTTNATNGCANATGCTTCTTTTTCNGTGATTGTATCTCCTTCTCTAACATCTCTCATNTNACCAGTTTNTTTATCACGAATTCTAGTAGCACCAAANCCAATAGTCCAAANACCAGTTCCATCATCNTANGCATTAAGTNTCATATNTTCATATGCAGCTAACATCTCCATTGATGCTGTTTTCAAGTCAGGATTGACNTTCTTTGTCTTCAACTTTGCTTTGCTAAACTTTGTATCTACTAATGGTACTATATTTGTTCTCCANAATGGATATGCTTCAGNACTANNTGGTTTTAAGAAATCTACACTCATATGTGTACCATNAATGCTACCAATATCAGTTATATCATCATTCTCAGTACCCATNCTACCNANTTTATCNCCAACNTTTANNTGATCTCCTTNATTAACATAAATGGCATTCTTAGGTATATGAGCATAAAGAGCATCAAACNGTTCNCCATTTTTAGGATCCTCACTTCTAACAACAANATAATTTCCATANCCACGNTGTNTNTNTGGATTGAACTGNTATCCTATTTCTACTACTTGACCATCAAACAATGCTCTGTTATCAGTTCCTGTTGGTGTAAAATCAACACCTGGTTCTCCACTAGCATCTATAAGTGATTCATTATTTGAANTAATACTAGAACCAGAACCACCTCNNNTANNCCANNNNCNAGGNTNAANCCANNNTCCTNTCTTNNTTTTNTTCATCNTCANTATNNTCTATNATTTTCTGTTGATAAAAAAGGTAATNTTAGANCATTNGATGCTATCTTATCAATTGCTTGTATATCTAAATTTTTAGTTTTAACTTTTCCAATATCTGCATTGTATTGGAAAGGAGAACTATTAAAATTATTNAATCCTTCAGAAACCATTAATGATCTTACTTCAGNTTCTGCTCCAGCAGCAGATGCAACATCTAAAGANACAGAAGTTAAAACAGTTCCAATTCCCATNATCGCATTTTTAAATCCCATTGATATGTCATCCATATCTTTCCTTCCNAAAATCAACTCTTTTCCATGTAAAGTTGCAGGTCCCTTACTTGTACTTCCAGTTCCTGAAGCAAAACCTTCTTTTGTAAATTCTCTTTCAATATCCCTTCTAATTAAATAAGCATCAATAGCAAATGAAGAACCAGTTCCAATATAAGGCAAAATAGATNCTAGACCTGATGCTAATTCAAGTGCTGCACCTTCACTGTCTCCTNTNATTAATCTTTCAATAGCAAAANCTGCACCTANAANAGCACCAACNANAGGTANTTTCTTTNCAGCAACTTTTNCTANTGTTTTACCACCAANATCNGCNNNNAANNNNGTNACTGCTCTNNNNGNAACTAGCTNTNNNANNCNTTTCAANAAATTCNTTTTTAANAATACTTTTNAAAACCTTATCAGCACTTTTTCTACCTAAAGTTTTACTAATTTGTCTTCTACTACCATCAACTANAGATCTAAGTAATCTTCCCCTTGCTCTTAAGTTTTTTGGAATAAATCTTCTAGNAGTTCTTCTTAGAAGTTTTTTACCTGCTGTTGCTAAACTTCTTCTCACTAAAAATCCCAAGAGAGAACCACTNAAATATGAAGATGCTGCAACTGCCTCTAATAATGNTTGAGAACCAAACATTTTNTTTTGATCAAATATTTCNTGTGCTTCGTTCTCTGCTTTTAATTTTTCTAAGTTNTTTTTCTCAACNTCCTTATTAGTTCCTAATACATCTAAAAGTTTATCAAATTTATCTTCTAATATTTGATTTTGATTTACAATAAGTTCTTGAGTATCTCCAATTCCAGCAGCAATNGTGGTTATTGCAGCATTTGTTCTATCAACTGATGCTTCTAAGTTAAATAATCTTGCTTCTATTTTTGAACCAAATAANTTAGTTACTTGTTGTCTTAATCTNTCATCTACTACAGGAATAGACTCTGGATCCAATACTTGNTTTTCTTCTAANTTNTTAGCAGCTTTTTTTACTCTAGGATCACTTTCACGTTCTTTTCTGTCATCCANCATCTCTTTCACACGATCAAATACCTTACCAGCGATAAAACTGGATAAGTCACCTGNNNNTGTTNTTGTGAGATTTGCCACTATTTTGCCTTTGCTTGTTCTTGTTTTTGCTTAAGTTCTTCAAGATATTGCATGAGAAATGTTGTATAAACTTCCCTTTCAAATGGGATCATATTCTCAACTTCAGTCAAGCTGTATTTATGGTACTGCATGAGAGCAAAATTCATTCTATAGTACCCCTCCAAATTATTTTGAAAGAGTGCTATGCGAAAAAACTCTGTAATCCCTCAATCGTGTACTCAGATTCCTTACCAGTATTAGGATTTACTACNNNAAAGGTATGACTTAGTTTGGGACAGGTAAGGTAAAACTGTTGAATTGNCTCAAACTGTTTAGTTGTTAAACCATCAACAAAAGAACGGAACTCTTTCTTAGTTGTTGTTGAAGAATCATAAACTTCATCACCATCAAAAATCTGATCTATTGAATCTGCAATAAATCCATANACCTCTTCAGTATTCATATCCTTNTGTAGAAACTCCCTATCAACAAATTGTTGCATACTTGGATATTTCATAATTATACCAGAGGATTCTGAAAGCATAACTTTTTGATCATGACCTTCTGGTTTGAAAACTTGTACATCATTAATGTTNATTTGTGCTTCTACTTCAGTTTTATTGTCATCAAGACAAGTAACATTGAGATTAACAATTTCACCAATGGATGCTGCTCTAANTTTCAAAAAAATGTATTCTAAGTCAAAACTAGGTAACTGTTCCACNTTAATTCGTGAAATAACGCAATTTTTGATTAAATCCTTAACTGCTCCAATTACTTGTTTTTCGTCTTTTGATTCAAGTGCCATTAAAAGCACCTTTTCCTCTTTTACAAGAAATGGACGATATTTGACAGTTTTGCCTGTAGAGGGTAATTCAAGTTCATATGTGGGATACCCAATTTTNGGTAATGCCATAAAAATAATTTCAAGTCGTATATTTATATATAGTGACTTTTTGAGNCAAATCTCTTAGTTGCAGGTTCAGATATACTTGTAACGAAAGCAACTANAGTCAATCTAAAGTCGTCATCATTATCCATGTGAAAATTTGATTGGNAATGCCATTGTGTTGCATCATATCCAATAACTCTGTTATATACGTTCTTTACTTCTAAAGTGCGGTCAAACATGTTATTATTAATTTTCATGTTTTTACNAAATATTTCTAAAGATTTTTCATCTCTTTTTTGTTCAGGTCCTAAAACATCACNATGAAACTGCATTAATTTTNGATCACANNCTTTTTNCTGCCAATCNAANGCANTATCATATNCANCATCTNTCATTCTATAAATTGAAGTNCCATGATCTAAATTTGCATTAGGATCAAGATAAATTACAGCAGCACAAAACGCNTNNCCATCTTGNTGNATCCACCCTCGGTTAANTTCAGNATCAGCAGAANANCTANANATTTTCTGAAATTGTAATTGACANCCCCAATCNTTCCTANTGTAATTACCCCATAAAGACAACAATTTACTTACAGTTGCCTCNTAAAANTTTTTGGAAAGANNTTTAANTTGTTTTGATCTAACACCAGGATAANTTCCNNCAGGATGATCATAATCTAGTGTTAACGCCCATTCTCTAATTTTATCAGGATCCTTANAAAATCCATCNTGACATATTGTAGGAAAATCCATTCAACTTTTTTAACGAAATTTTTNCCNNATAATTTTTTCCAGTTTNATGGAACTGAAAAAGTCATTTTGNTGTACTANCCACCCCTTTGTANNAATCTATCTCCAACACGGCCTCTATTTAAACCAAAATTACCAAANGCAGGATCATCTGGATCNAATTCAGGNCCTTGANTTGNANTGCCATATAAAACAGTGTGTCTTGTGTAGTAGAAACTTGCGGTTACTCTACTTAACTGTGAACTACCATANGCAAGNGGAACAGCATCAATTGAATANGGGTAGCAATTTTCTAAGATGTATGTAATAGGAACTCTACCAGAAGAAGACTTACNATTTGGTTCAGTCTTCATAATTTTTAAATTACAGACATATTCATCAGGAAACTTCAATCTATTTGTACGATTTCGTGGTCTAGGTGTACTGCCTAATGCTGCTTCCATANTACCATCATATNNTTCATCANATGTTANATTTTCTCCGTAAATANAATCATACCATGAAGTGAGGAATTTTAGTGGTATNTGTTCTGCATCACACATAAAACCCAAACCCAAGTCAGTATATGTTCTTGTGTGTGGGTAATTTATCAAACCTTCACCAAGATACCTACCTANNACTGTNCCAGTNGTAGAAACAACGTTTGGTAACTGTGCTTCATCACANAGCATNTTAACAACGTTCCTAGNNTCATCAGTATAANATTCTTCTACAAAANNCTTGNGATTGTTGTTTACACTAAAATCAAACTCAAGATCATAACCAGTAGTAAGGGACATTCCTCCCCTANTACCAATTTTTTGCATGAATTCATTTANTNTTGTTACTCTTTCCACTCTAAATAGATAAGTGATTTCCTATATTATATATGGCATACTCTGGAACATATAAACCAAAGAATCCCAAAAAATACCGTGGTAATCCTACACGTATCATTTATAGATCGTTGTGGGAACGAAAATATATGATATATTGTGACACAACTCCCTCTATTTTAGAGTGGGGAAGTGAAGAAGTTATCATACCATACCGTTCACCTCTAGATGGTAAATCACATAGGTACTATCCTGACTTTTATATCAAGGTACGTGAAAGAAGCGGAAAAATATCTAAGTACATAGTTGAAATNAAACCAAAGAAACAAACTAAACCCCCNTATGGTCAAGATAAAAGAACCAAAGCCTATAGAAACGCTGTTCTAACCTTCGCTAAAAATAAAGCAAAATGGAATGCTGCTGAGAACTANTGTGAAGATAGGCAAATGAAATTTTTAATACTCACAGANGATCACTTAGCAGTATAGGAGAAAAATGGACAGCTATTATGGCTTTTATGACATTCAAAGACCAACAATTGTTGAAGACACAGGTTACGAAACCATCTTTGAAAAAGTCAAAGCAAAAGCACAAGGAGAAAAACACACTTGGTTGTGGTATAAAAACACCGTAAAGACTGAAGCATTTCAATACCTTAAAGAACCAGGNAGANTAATCCAAGAAGAATTAACAGAGAGACAAGGATCAGAAGTACAGCAAGATAAAAATGAATTNAGAAATTATCCTGTAGTAGGACATTTATATCTTTTTGAATACATAGCAAAAGGAAGAAAGAAANTACCATATTATGATTCATTNCCCCTTGTTTACGTAGTAAAGGCAAACAGAGGAGAATTTTGGGGTGCTAACCTACATTATCTGTCACCAAAAAGAAGAGTGTGGTGTATTAAAAGGTTAATGGATGGAAGATTAGACATTCCTCGCAATTGCTTTCATAAATACCTCAATAGTGCTATTGATGGATATCTCTTAGATTTAGCATCTGATGAATGGGCAACAGCAATACTGTTACCTNTAGAAAANTTTGTTAGNAACGTGAAAGGTAAAGCAGGTCGTATGTCTTATACNAAAGANATGGTATGGGAAGAAACAGCAACTGGTGCTTACGATAGAATCAGAGACAAGAGAATCATTCATGGTTATGGTAGTTCTTCCAGTAGAGAAATGGCAAAAGGATCCTAATGACTAAAGCTTCAGATAAACAATGGGTAAAAGAGGTAAACCAGNCCACTGGTGCTGCCAGTTCTCTTGCAAACATAACGCTTCCTGATGGAGTTGGTTTAAGTAAACTTAAAAGTGGAAGTTATTGGCAAGACTCCGTATCAGGATATTGGGTAATTTACACAGCTTCAGGANCATCTGGTCGTGTCACAGACGGTTTTCAAGTCTTTAGTAAGAAAGAAGATCTAGAAAAAAGTCAACAATACGTTAGGGCTAAAAATCCAATTAATTTAAGTGAAGGAAGNANTGNAATTGANATACCAGAANAGNANAGAAAAAAATGGCAAATAGGTCCNCTNCAAGGTGCTNCNGTAAAAACAANATCGTCACTTAGATATCCAAGTGATGCACTNATTGACGATAGCAATGACTATGTGTACTTTCAGTTTGGTAAATACATACCACCATTTAGTNNGCAAAATACTAATATAGCTAATGAATTTCAGGGAAGAAACAAAAGTGTGCAATACAATAAGTATCAAGCATCAACACAATTANAACCTANAGCGATAACGNTGNAGGNNGGNNAACTANNNANATNNTATCAAGGTATANTTTTACCNATGCCNCAAGATTTAGGTAATGACATTCAACAAACATGGAACGGTAAACAATTTAGTTCTCTTGGTAGAGCAGCGATTGCTGGTGCTGCTGGTGGTGATATATCAAGAGTTGGANACAGACTAACTGATATGCAAGGTAATNTTCAATGCAATTNTTNCTAGTTTACAAACTCAATTGTTGAATAAACTACCTGGCGTTGGTGGTAACTTAGATATTGGAGATATTACTGGGTCAACACAAGGTATAGTTTTAAATCCCAATGCAGAAATTTTATATGACTCACCTGAATTAAGAGAGATTGGTTTTACATATAAATTAGTACCTAGAAATGNAGAAGAGGGANAAANTATTANAGAGATTGTAAAAGCATTTAGACTTGCTTCTTTACCTCAATGGGGTGGANCTGAANANGGAGAANCATTTNANTTAACATCAAACNATANNAAAACTATCANNGCAGGTTCAGGAGCAGGTAGATTTACAGATGGTGATTCTAGAGAAGAAGAAAGTTTTGATTTCTTTTCACAAGAAAACTTTATGAGAGTTNCCNACCTTTGTAAATTTANTTTTATGAAAGGTGGNAATGTAAATAGAAACATGCAACAATTTAAACCATGTGCAATTAGAAANGTTGCTATCAACTACACATCTGATGGAACNTATGCTACATANNNNGATGGAACACCAGTTGCAACAGAACTTACTCTAAATTTCCTAGAGAGTAAAATTTTATTCCAGAGCGATGTAAAAGCAGGTTATTAAATGTATTTTTCACTTTTACCAGACATTAAATACGATACTAAACCAATTAAGTATCCATTTTCTGAATCAGATTTTGTAACAGCAAAGAATTTCTTCCGAAGATATACTATCAGTGAAGATGCATTTGGATATGCTACATTCTACAACAAATATTCTGTTAATGAAGGAGTNAGTATAGAACAAATTGCTGCTGANTANTATGGTAATGCTTTTTATGATTGGGTTATTATATTAACCAACAACTTNATCAATCCATTGTTTGCATTTCCTCTAGACAATTACACACTAGGCAAATACATTGAAGAAAAGTATGGTTTAAATGATCAAGGAGATAGCATTGCATACTCAAAAATCCACCACTACGAGACAATTGAAACAAAGTCTGGTAGACAAGTGGATGGTATAGATGTTGTTGTATTGAAAGGTGGTTTAAAAGTTGATAAAAATTTNTATGAATCTCCTTTTAAATACTCAGATGGTAGTCAAACTATTACTGTTGCTGGTAACATAGTNTCAAAACCAGTAACAGCATATGAATATGAAATCAATGAGAATGAAAAGAAAAGAGAAATTTATATCNTAAAGANAANTTTCTTNGTTCCTTTCATAGAAGAATTTAAAACAAGAAATCTTTATNCAAAAAAGTCTACTGGATTTATATCCAATAGACTTAAAGANACTACTTCTTCTTACTAAAAACTTTTTTAACAAAAAATTTGCGNGAAAAATTTTTGCAGATTNATAGATTCTATTTTTTGAATTTGATCAGCANTCCTTGGACANTTCCTGTGCCATGTTACCACCGATCTCTGCACCTTGGTTGCCACCAAACATTGCTATCCAACCAGCAGCTAACCATCCTACGAATGGTATGCCTGATACAGCAGGTGCAGCAGCAGCACCAACACTAGTTCCTACAAGTCTTCCTGATTGTTCGCCACCACCTACCGCCTTTATACACNCTTCGGTTTTGGCAATTGACTTTCCCTCTGCGTCAGCAGTTCCTCCTGTAATTGCAANTGCTGATGGATCTATCCATGATCTATGGTTAGAAACTGGACCGCCTTGGTTAGTACTACCATCCATGAAGTATTCTTCAGCAACCTTAGTTGTGTTGTTTGCAAGTCCTAAGAAACCACCCTTCTTCTTGATGTCCTTAGTGATGTATGCAGTCTTAGGATCNTTAGCAGTNTAACTGATCTTATATCCTTCCTTGTTTGCAGAAATAACATAAGATGTATAGTCACCCACTGGTGGAGTCATTACTGGTATATCTGATCCTTTTCTTGTTGCTAGTAAACCTATCATTCCGATGTGTGATACACCGAAAACAGTTCCTAAACCAATACCGATCCAACTTTTATAGTCCATAATTTTTATTCATGACGTTCTTCAGAAGAATATAGTTTTTTTTCCTCTAAAATGGTAGGATATATTCTTTTGTCATCAGATTCGTATGGTGGTACGACTGATGTAATAAAAGTATTTATATCAGCAGGTGTTGATCCACTGATAATTGAATAACCAGCAGCAATACCAACTGACATTGTTGTTGCAACCAACAACGCTTCTGTCACTTTAAAAAGTCTTACAATCACTGATATTTTAATTACTAATTCAATTATACTAATAAAAAAGGAGTGGTGTGTCCACCCCTATGACAGTTTAATAACTGTCCTCTTTACTCTCAATGTACTCTTTGTTCTGCCTACAGATACCATGTACATCCATCTCTTGATGCAAGTGAGCAGAGGTGTGAAGACCCTCTATCAATAAGAGAACTGCTAACATCATGACTGGAATAAACCAGAGTGGATTACCCACGACTTCACCTGCTGTTTTCATTGTGCATAAGAAAAGAAAAACTCATCCATCATTCGGTCAGCTTTTTCTTTACCGAAGTTACCAGTCATGTATCCTAAGATAGGATCCAATTTCTTCATGTAAATATCAAAGTCTTTGTAAAATGATGTGTCTTCACCTGTGGGTTGTGCTTCATCAATCATACTACGATACACCTCAAGATACTGTCTGAATTCTGGTAGATAGTTATCTACTTCATCAAAGGTACAGTACCTTACAAAAATGTTCTCTGAAAAATGGTTGCCCATTTCAAAGAACCTGTAGTCTCTGTCTGCTTTAGGTAAATTAGGTAAAGAAAACAAAAACTTTTCAACTGGATGTTGGAAGTCAAATACTATGATGACTTTCTTCTCAAAGAAACCCATGAGATCCATACCAAAACAGGGAAGATAACTCCCTGTCTTGGGATAGATTACATTGTTATAGATATCTGATTTCTCGTTGTAAATATCTACTCGTCTTGACTTTATAAAATGTGGAGCAGTAAAGATGTCTG
>PALU01000033.1 GCA_002706585.1 Rickettsiales bacterium | reverse complement strand
TCAAACTTCTCAATTTTTTCAGGAACTTTTAATTTTTGGTGCAAATGTTCTATTAAACAATAAAAAATATGAATTAAAAGGACCTATTGATTCTAAAGTGAGGTTAGAGTATCTTTTTTGTACTGGTGAAATGTTTTTACCTAACTATCAGAAAAACAAATGAGTAAAGTTTCTTTAAATAAAATAAAAAATATACTTTCTAAGCCACTAGATGACTTAATTTTTGAAGCACAGACAGTTCATAAAAAAAATTTTAAAAGTTCTTCTTTTCAATTGGCATCTTTGATCTCAATAAAGACTGGTTCTTGTCCTGAAGATTGTAAATATTGTCCACAATCAGCTCATTACAATGTTGATTTAAAGAAAGAAAGATTAATTGAGGTTTCTAAAGTTGAGAGAGCAGCAAGAATTGCCAAATCTAATGGAGCCGATAGATTTTGTATGGGAGCTGCATGGAAAAAGCTTAGAGATGGAGAAGATTTAAATTGTGTAATTCAGATGATAAAAATAGTAAAATCTCTTGGATTAGAGGCTTGTGTTACACTAGGAACAATTACAAAATCTCAAGCAATTGCATTAAAACAGGCTGGATTAGATGCTTACAATCACAATATAGATACTTCACCTGAGTATTATTCAAAGATAATTACAACCAGAACTTTTCATGAAAGGTTGGATACAATAAAAAATGTTAGAGATGCTGGTATAAGTGTTTGTTGCGGTGGAATAATAGGCATGGGTGAATCGTGGGATGATAGAGCCAGTATGCTGCAAGTCTTAGCCAATTTGTCACCGCAGCCTGAAAGTGTTCCAATTAATGCACTGGTCCCTATTAATGGAACCCCATTACAAAATCAAAAGCCTGTAGAACCAATTGAAATGATTAGAATGGTTGCAACTGCCAGAATATTAATGCCAAAATCAAGAATAAGATTATCTGCAGGAAGAAAAAAATTATCTCAAGAAACCCAAATTTTATGTATGATATCCGGTGCAAATTCTATTTTTTATGGAGAATCATTACTAACAACTAAAAATAATGATATGAATGAGGATAAAAAACTTATCTCAATTTTTAATGAAAAAGATAAAAGTATTCTTAGCAGCACATCCTTTTAAAAAATTCACTTAATTTTTAAAAAATATTAATTTTTTTTTAAATAAAAAATATATTTGGTCTAAAATTTGCAACTTTTAAATGCAGTTAAAATAATTATCTATTTAGTCATGGCTAGATTTTTTAAAAATATAAATAAAGGAAGTATTGAACTTGATGTTTTTTACGGTTGGGATATTGATGTCAATGAATGGTTTATTGATGTTAAGATGAAAGGCTTTAGTGGAGGAAATCTTGTTCAATGGTTTAATTCTGAAGAAAAATATAAAAAAACATTAGAAAAGTTCTTGATATAAAATAATATTAAATTTTATTCCATAAATGAAATAAAAGTTTTTGTTTAATATTGTTTTATTCCAACCAAAAATACCTCCTAATACAGGCAATATCGTCAGATTGTGTAAAAATACTGGTAGCAAGCTACATCTCATCAAACCCTTAGGTTTNGATATAAGTGAAAAATCTGTGAAAAGAGCAGGAATGGATTATTTTGAGTTTCAAAATATCTCAATTTATGAAAATTTTGAAGATTTTATTATTACAAGGAATGATAAAAAAAAAATTTTAATAACAAAGTTTGGTAAAATTAGTTATGAAAATGTTAGGTATAATTTTGGTGATTATTTAATTTTTGGCTCAGAAGATAATGGTTTGTCTAAGCAAGTTTATAAAAGATTAAAAGATTCACCAAAAGTTTTTATTCCAATGATGCCAAATAATAGAAGTCTAAATTTATCCAATGCGGTATCAATTTGTGTTTATGAGGCATGGAGACAAAATAAATTTAAGATCTTGAAATAGTAAAATATACATCATTGACTGTTTTTGAGTTATAAAAGATTTCTACTCTACTAAATTGTTTATTTAATATTTTTTTCATGTTTTCGACATTAGTATAATATATAAAATTTTTTATGTATGATGTATCAGAATATTGAAGATTAAAAATTATACCTTTTTTACAGTAGCTAAAACATTTNCTCAAATTATAGATAATGTAATCTTCCCATAGAGAAATATTATCAGTTACACAGAGGTTATAAGTTCCAGACATTACTGCGAGATCACAGTTTACTGATGGAAAGTTATTAATTGAAAAATAAATTTTAGGGTATTTTTTCAAGCAGGATTTAATTAATGTTGGATTAATATCATAACCCGAATACTTTATATTTTTATAATTATATTTAATCAAAAAATCTAAGAATGCACCATATCCACAACCTATATCAGCAATGGAAAGTTTATAATTTTTTTCAAAATTTTTAATTAAATTTATTAAAATTTCAAATCTTTTTCGCTGAGATTGTTCAGAATTCCAGAAAATCGCTGCTGGTATACAACCAAATTTTTTTACATTTTTGGAATAAATTTTTTTAAGTTGATAATTATAATACTGAAATATAAATTTTTTTATCATAAGAAACTATATTTTAACCTAAGATTGATTTATTCCAATTATCTATTAAATTAAAGTTAGGAAATAAAAAATGAAATTTGTTAGTTTTGCCATAAAAAGTGCTTTTTTGACTGGTGCTTTAACAGCCGGTGCTTTTTTGACAGGTGCTGTCATTGGAAGTTTTGTTAAAAAAGAAAAAATAATTGAAAAAATTAAAAAAGCTCAAATTAAAAAAAATACAAGTGCTTCAGTTAAATAAACTTGAATTTAAATCTCAATTTATTAANTATTATAAAACGAAATGGAGTTTTTAAATGAAAATATTATCAACTTTACTCTTTTCTATTTGTTTGATTTTCAGTAGCTTTGATGTTTCTGCTAATCATTGTAGCGGAGGTCATAAAGAAATTAAAGATACTTCAGACACTTCTACTGACAAAGAAAAAGATTCAAAATCAAATTAATTGATTTATCAAAAAGCAGAATTTCTCTATGCTTTTTGATTTTTAGTTTGTAGCATAATTAAATTTATCCTTTATGATTGGGTATGAAAGGTATAAAGCTAATTATATTTGCAATACTTATGTCATTTTGTACTAGCGCATTTGTATCAGCATTCATAATAATTTTAACAATTGGTTTTGATAATTTTCTTATCCCATGGCTAGAAAGATTTATTATAGCATGGCCAGTTGTATTCATTTGTATTATTTTCTTTGCACCTAGAATAAACAAATTAGTCAGTAAATATTTTAAGGACAACCAGTCATCTTTTTAATTTAGATGTGGTCTAATTATTGCACTTTTATTGATGAATTTGGTTATATTATGAATTTATGTGAAAAAAATTCCCAAAAAAGAATTAATTTTTTTTATGATAAGTGGGTTAAAAAAATTGGTTGGGCATACAATGTTAATCAAAATAATTTAATTGATGAAAATTTCAAAAATTGTAAAGACATTTCAAATGATCATGGAGTTGTTTTTACTCCGAAAAATAACATAGGTGATTTATATCTTGATTCTACATTATTTCAGTCAGAATTATGTAAAATCGGAAAAAAATATGAGACTGATAAATCTCCTTATAATTTAGTTAAACACAGACATCCCTTCACTGCTGTATATGATCTAATATTTTCCTCATACAGAAGAAAAAAAATAAACATCTGTGAAATTGGTATTTTTTATAATTCTTCTATAAAAATGTGGAGAGAATATTTCCAAGAAGCACTTATTTTTGGATTTGACTCAGAACCTAATTTAATAAGGAAGGCACAAAAAGATAATTTAGAAAATGTCTTTTATCTTTTAATGGATGTAAAAAAAACAAATTCTATTCAAAATAATTTTGAAAAACTAAACAAACTAGGAATTAATTTTGATATATTAATTGATGATAGTACTCATAGTTTTAATGATCAAATAAGAATAATTAAAAATAGTACAAAATATATAAATACTGGAGGCATTTTAGTAATTGAAGATATTCCTCAAAACAATCCAGATTTCGCCAAAGAAAAATTTGAAAATGAACTTAAAGAATTTCTTAAATATTTTGATTCTCTAAAATTTTTAAATTGTGACAATATTAATAAATTCTCAAGTATCCATAATAATGATAGGTTGTTAATATTAACCAGAAACAATGTTAAGTTTTAAATTATTTGTTTTATAATTTTTTCTAAGATGGTAAATTTTTGAACTATCAATCAAATAATAATCACGTTTAGAATCTAAAATTTCCTCAAAAACATTACTTTCTACATTAAGTCCACCAGTAAATTTTCCAAAGGCTGGTAGGATTATTTTTTTTCCGCTTACAATAAAACAACTTTTAGAAATCTTATTTCCTTGAATTATTAAAACAACCTTAGGATGATAATGACCAGTGATTTCAATTGATAAGTTTTGAGTAAGTTGATGTATCAAATTTATATTATCAATCTTTAATTTTTTAAAGGTTTTTAAATTTGGAATATTGATATTTTTATCATGATTACCAAGGATAAATTTAGTTTCATATTGTAAAATTATTTTGTTAAATAAGTCTTTTGTCGATTTATCTAATCTTTCATAGCCATGATCATCATGAAAAACATCTCCCAATAAAATTAATTGTCTAATATTTTTTTTTTTTAAAACATTACTCAATTTTTTTAAAGTTTCAAAACTTTCATATGGTGGTAAAAAATTTCCTTTTTTTGCGAAATAAGAAGATTTCTCAAGATGAAGGTCTGAAACTATTGCTATTTTTTTTAATGGCCAAAATAAAACACCACTAACATCTAAAAACAAATTATGTTTATAAAAATAAATCTGTTTCAATTTAATCCTACTTCATTCAATACTTCATTTTCCAATCGATCTAAGTAATATTCGTCAATTAATTTTTTATTTATAAACTCCTTGTTTATTTCAATCATAAGAGGAACAGAAAATGGAGATATTCTATCTAAATTTTTATAAATTATTTTTTCTTTCACTCTATCTAAATAAAAATAAAGTCGATCAATTTCAACTAAGTCTCTTTTGGATTCATCTTTTGCTGCCTTGATTAATACATGATCTTTTTCGTATTTCATAAGTACTTCAAAAATTAAGTCTGAATTAAAGGAAATTTTTTTTCTATTTTTGGGAAAGCCTCTATCAATTAAACCTGAAATTGTAGCTACCTTTCTAAAGTTTCTTTTAAAAAGTGATGATTCATTAAGCCATTCATTTAGGCTTTTTTTTATTTCATCTTGATTAAGAATTTTATGTAGCAACGAAATTTTTCTATTAACCCATAATGCAAGAGCATAATCAGTTGTTACAAAACCAAGAGGTTTATAACCTTTATTTTGAAAAAATTTTGAAAGTACAAACCCTAATGTGTCGTTAACATTTTTTCCTTCAAAGGTGTAAAAAATATAATAAAATTCTTTAATATTTCCTTTTACTCTGGGAAAAGATTCTATTAACAATTTATCTTTTGGAGGTAATAGTGATTTCTTTTTTTGAAGATCCAACCATTTTCTCACATCAATTGGTAATTTGTTCCATTTTTCATTATCATTAATAATTGAAATAACTCTTTCTGCTAATTTAGAACTTAAAGGCATTTTACCTCCGGTATAAGACGGTATTCTTGGAGATGTATTTTTTGATTTGTTAACATTGACAATATCATATTTTAAACTCTCAAATCTTAGAGTTTCTCCACCAAAAATAAATGTATCTCCTTTTTTTAACTTCTGAATAAACCATTCTTCAATATTACCTAGACTTTTATTCTTAAGTTTAACTTTTAACATCTGTGATTCTACAATCGTACCAACATTCATTCTGTACTGTTTGATTAAATTTTTTGAGGAAATTTCATAATCTCCATTTTTTTTTTTTTTTAATTTTGAAAATTGTTTATACCTTTTTAGAGTATATCCACCATCTTTAACAAATCTCAAAACAGCTAGAAAATCAGATTTTTTTAAATTTCTATAAGGCCATGATTCAATTATATTTTTGTATAAATTATCAGAATTTATAGGACACGAACAAGCAACTCCCAAGATATGTTGCGCCAAAACGTCCAATGAACCTTCTCTATTAGGTAAAAAGTCCAAATCATTTTCGTTAATTGCATCTATTGCTGCGTTACATTCAATAAATTCCAGTCTATTTGTTGGAACTAGAAATGCTTTAGATATTTTTTTTAAACAATGATTACTCCGACCAATTCTTTGAATTAATCTTGTGACCCCTTTTGGTGAGCCAACGTTTATTATTGAGTCAATATTAGACCAATCCAAGCCAAGTTCTAAAGAACTAGTAGCTACAATGCAATCTATTTGATTCTTAGCCATACTGTCTTCAACTTTAATTCTTAATTTTTTTTCTAGACTCCCATGATGAAGAGCTATTTTTAGATTATCTTTATTTGCTTTCCAAAGATTATGGAATAAAAGCTCTGCCTGTGCTCTTGTATTAACAAAAACAATCGATCTTTTGTGTCTTTTTAAAATATTGTAAATTTCTCCTATAGCATATTCAGCCATATGGCCTGACCACGGAATTCTTTCCTGAGATTTAATAATCATTATTTCTTTTTTTTGATTTATTTTGGAACTTATAATTTGTCCATCTTTAGGAGAGAAATAATTTATAATATCTTTAGCGTTAGGAGCTGTAGCTGATAATAGGATTTTTTGGAATATTTTGTTAAAACCAGAAAGTCTGGTTAAATTAAGAGAAAGTAATTCCCCTCTTTTAGTATTAGTTATAGTATGCACCTCGTCAATAATTAAAAATCTAAGGCTTTTAAAAAAATCTTTGAAATTCGAATGAGACATCAACAGTACAAATGATTCAATTGTTGTGGCTAAAATTTGAGGAGGTACTATTAATTGATTTTTCTTCTTAGAGTAATTTGTATCACCTGTTCTACTTTCAACAGAGATATCAAGCTTCAATTCTTTAATTGGTTCAAGTAAATTTCTTTCGATATCATAAGTTAAAGATTTTAAGGGTGAAATGTATAAGGTATGGAGTTGATTATTTTTACTAGATATTAGATCACATAGAGATGGCAAAAAACCTGCAAGCGTTTTTCCAGATCCAGTTGGTGAAATTAATAGAACATTTTTATGATTTTTAATTTTATCTAATGTTTGTAATTGATGTTTATAATATGACCAACCCTTTATTTTAAACCAATTTGTAATTATATGATTATCTAGTTTTAATTTTTTTATAAGATGGAATTCATTAATCATAAATTAAATATAATACCTATTAACGTATATATCGACCCACCGTTCCCAGTTGATAAAGCTATAATAACACATGCTCATTCAGATCATGCTAGATCAGGACATAAGAATGTTCTTGCAACTAAACAAACAATTCAGCTAATGAAATTAAGATATGGAGAAAACTGCGCAGAATCTTTTCAAGAACTTCAATATGGTGAAAAAATTAAAATAAATGATATAGAAATTGCATTATTTCCATCAGGACATATTTTAGGAAGTTCTCAAATTTTACTAAATAAAAAAGGTTATAAAGTTTTAATTACTGGAGACTATAAGACAACAAAAGACCCTACAGTTGAACAGTTCGAATTAATTCAATGTAATACTTTAGTAACGGAAGCAACCTTTGGTTTACCTATTTTTTGTCATCCAACACCCAGTAAAGAAGTAAAAAAAATAACTAATTCTCTCAAACAAAAAAATAAAAGAAATCATTTACTTGGCGTTTATGCTCTAGGTAAAGCTCAAAGATTAATTAAACTTATAAGAGAAAGTGGTTATACAGAAAAAATTTATATTCATGGAGCAATGGAAAAACTCTGTAAATATTATGAAAATCAAGGTATCAAGCTTGGAAAGATTGAAAAAATAAATTCAAAAATAAATGAAAATTTTACAAATAAACTAATTTTATGTCCACCTTCTGCTTTACGTGATAGGTGGTCTAGAAAATTTAATGACTGCATAATTTCTCAAGCATCTGGATGGATGTGAATAAAACAAAGAGTAAAACAAAATCTTATTGAGATGCCATTAATAATCTCAGATCACTCAGATTGGAATGAACTAACAAAAACTATAAAAGATACTAATGCTGAAAATGTTTGGATCACTCACGGAAGAGAAGACGGACTTGTGAGATGGTGCAAAATTAATGGTCTTAATGCCAAACCACTATCTATCATGGGAAGAGATGAAGAGGTTGAGCAATGAAAGATTTTTCAAATTTACTAGAAAAAATAATATTCACTCCCTCAAGAAATTCAAAAATATCCATTATTTCTCAATTCTTCAAAAATTCTAAAAACCCAGAAAGAGGTTTTGCATTGGCAATATTAACTGGAAATTTAAAAATTGCTAAAATAACAAGCTCTAGCCTAAAGGATATTACAAAAAAGAAAGTTGACCCAATTCTTTTTGATCTTTCATATGATTATATTGGAGATCTAGCAGAAACAATATCCCTTATTTGGCCTGATAAACAAAAAGGTCAACTGCCTTCACTATCTAAATTTATTAAGACTACAGAAAGTTTGAATCAAAAAAATATTTCGAATTATATCGTAAGAAATTTAAATATAGCTGATAAAACAGAAAGATGGACAATAATCAAACTCATTTCAGGTAGTCTAAGAATTGGATTCTCTGAAAAATTAGCAAAAATTTCTTTGTCTCATTACAGTGGAAAACCTCTTGAAACAATAGAAAAAATCTGGCATGGATTAAAACCACCTTACCAAAATTTATTTGATTGGCTTGATGGAGTTTCAGCCGAACCAAAAATAAACATCAATGAAATATTTCATCCTCTAATGTTATCAAATCCAATAAACAAGGAAAAGGATATGAAAATTATAAATCCATCAGATTTTTGTGCTGAATGGAAATGGGATGGAGTAAGAGTACAAATAATAATATCAAAAAACGATACAAAAATTTTTTCAAGAAATGGAGAAAGTTTAGGTGAATCTTTTCCTGAATTATCTTTTAAATCTGAAAATCAAGCTGTAATTGATGGAGAATTATTAGTAGGAAAAAATTTTATACCCAGTTCTTTTAATGATCTTCAACAAAGATTAAATAGGAAGAAAGTAACATCAAAAATAATTGAAAAATATCCTTCTTTCATTAAAGTTTACGATATTCTTTTCTATAAAAATAATGATCTTCGAAAAAAAAGTTTTTATATAAGAAGAAAAAAACTAGAAAACTGGAAAAAAGAAAATAATTTTCAAAATATTGATCTTTCTGAAATGATAAAATTTAAAAATCTAGAGGATCTGGAAAGNAAAAGAAAGTTAGGAATTTCACAAAATAACTACGAAGGCATAATGCTAAAAAGTATTAATAGTACATATATATCAGGAAGACCTAAAGGACTTTGGTATAAATGGAAAAGAGATCCAAAGTTTGTTGATGCAATTTTAATGTATGCTCAGAGAGGTCATGGAAAAAGAAGTTCTTTTTATTCTGATTTTACATTTGGAATATGGGATCATAAGAATTTAGTTCCAATTGGTAAAGCCTACTCTGGGTTTTCCAACAGTGAACTCTATGAATTGGATAAGTTTGTTAGAAATAATACTATTAAAAAATTTGGTCCTGTTAGAGAGGTAAAAAAAAAAATAGTATTAGAGGTTGCTTTTGATGAAATTAACAAAAGCAGAAGACACAAATCAGGCATTGCATTAAGATTCCCAAGAATTTCACATATAAGGTGGGACAAACCCACATCTGAAGTTGAACAATTAAGTTCAATTTTAAAAGTATTTAAAGTTAAATAAAAAAATTAGATTAACTTAATGCCAAAATATAAGATTAAAGTATAAATTAGTATTCCAAAAACAACCATAACAACCTGATTAATTCTAAAATAATCTTGTTTTGACATCTCTTTAACTTGATAAAGCAGATTTGGCCATGTGTAAGAAACAAAATCTCCCTGAGACATTATGTTAATCAATTTACCGGCCTTATCAACAACTGGCAAATGTCTAAACCTCTCATTTGACATTTGTCTTAACCAACTTACAAGATTATCATTTTGGTCAGCAACTTTTACTGGAAAAGTCATTATATCTTTTAATTTTGTTGTTTTTGGGTTTTTTGAACCATTTAATAATTTTTTCATTAGGTCTCTTTCCGTAACTATACCTCTAACTTTGTTTTGTTTATCAACAATGACAACTGAACCAAAATTTTCTTTTGACATAAGTTTTACAGCAGACAAAACTCTATCATTTTCCTGAAATGTTAATGGGGGTTTTTTACTTTTAAATTCAGGTCTATCACATATTTTCATAAATTCTCCAAAAAAATTAGTTGGTTAAATTAAAAGAATATATATATGTATTAAAATACAATATTCAAATTATTAAATATGACTTTTATAAAATACGTTTTTATTTTTGCAACTGTAATATTCAAATTTAGTTTTCTTCAAGCCGACATGATCGCAAATGTTTGGAAAAGTCCTACTTGTCAATGTTGTAACGAATGGATTGAGTATCTCAAGAAACATAAATTCAAAGTAAATTCAATTAACTCTGGAAATAAATCAATTAGAGAAAAGTATGGTTATAGTGAAAAATTATCTTCATGTCATACTGCTATTATTCAAGGATACATTATTGAAGGGCATGTTCCTGTAGAAGATATTCTAAAGCTTATTGAAATAAAACCTAAAAATGTTATTGGGATTACTGTACCTAATATGCCAATTGGTTCACCTGGGATGGATCATCCTTCATATGGAAAAAAACAANCTTTTGATGTTTTATTAATCAGAAAAGATGGTTCAACAACAGAAATATTTAATAGGTATTAATAATTTTTAATTAATTGTTTTGCCTGAGCTAGACTTAGCACCTTTCATACTCAAAACTTCTTCCATCTTCTCAGCCATTTCCGATTTCCCTGTTCTACTATCGCCTACCATTGCCACTGTAATATCAATTTCTTTTAGGTCAGTTTTAGTTAGTTCTTTTTTCTGAACTGCAGTTTGTTTTATCAGGTTAATCATGTCTCGAGCAGCTCTTTCTGGTCCTTCATGTTCAACTTGTTCCCTATCATTAAAACCATACTTAGAAAGTTTAGAATCAGTATTTTTAGAATAACATCCTGCCATCAACATACTGTGCGCCACTCCAATCTTCATTAAACCAGACTTTACCCTCTTTTTAATAATATCAAAAAAATTCTTCTCAATGGTCTTGAATCTCTCTGATAAATCTGAATGCTCTGGAAGATCTTTCCAATCTTTATCTTTTAATAATGGAAAAGGATTTGCCCAATAACTTATCTCAATCTTACCTCTGTGTGTCTGGGTACTTCCAGCAGCAACTCTAGCACCTTTTCGAAAATGTTCTAATGCTTCATCAACTGACATGTCTATATTCATGCAAGATTCTCCTGGCTTTATTAAATCATAGTTATTTAAATACAAAAGAATATCCAATTCTGAACCAGTTGAGACTTCTGAGTAATCAGTGACTGGAACAATTTGTCTAGCGTTTGTTCCAGCATGTTTGTTATATCCAATCTCTCTACCTTCCATCTGCATTTTAGTGTATTCACTGAATCCATCCAAGCAAGCAAATGCACCTGTTTCAGTACCATAGAAATATGGGATGTTTGCATTATTATTTGAAAATCCATTATTTAAAAATGTAGCCCTACCCATGTCATCAGCTTTTACAAAAGAATCAAATATATATGGTTCTCCAGTTTTTGAATCAAATCTAACAACATATCTAGTGCAACCACAATGTAATGGCATTTGATTATTTAAAATGCAAAGTACATTATGAAGGGTAAGTATTGGTTTTTTTCCGTAACCAAAATATTTGCAATCATCAATATTGGGAATTAATCCAACTAATAATTTGTTTTTCTTATCATAGTGATATCCTAAATCATCCATTGTTGAATGTGGACAACCAAAAATAAAAACACCATCAGGCTTATTTTTTACTAACTTTCTGACCTTTGAGAATGGAAATAAATTTAGCAATCCAGGTTCTAACTCAATACAACCTCTTGATTTATGAATATAAGCAATAATATTCCATTGACCAACTTCAAATGGAATAGCCACATACTCTTCAGGATTGAAGCTACTACCTTTAAATGGATTATGATCAAGTGCAAAAAATGGAAAAGCCCTTTTATTAGCATGTGTAGTGTAATGAATGCCAGTTCTCATATCTGCGTGAGTAGTTAATGGAACCTCACTTAATTTTTTATAGACCGATGGTAAATCAATATTCTTACCAGAAATTTCACCACAAGTAACATTTGGTTGGCACTCCAAACCTTGGCTTCTTCTAACACCAACACTAAACCCAACCTTTGTTAAAAGAATTCTTCTAGTTTCAAGAATCAAATCTGTAAGTTTATTTGCCTTATCAGAAATCCTATCTTTGATTGATTCAGCACTCTCTTTTGAATTTAAAATATTATCATGAAGTTTTATTAATCTTGTATAAGATTTTTTTCTATAATGATGAAATAAACCCTCTAAAAATCTAATTACTTCTTTATGCTTAGCTAATTCAGATGAAGAAAGAGATTCATTACTCTCAAAAATTTCAATAAATGCTAAGCGATCTATATCTTCAATAAATTCAATTTTATGAACAACTTCTTCTTTTTGTTCGGAATTTTCCCTTGATTTTAATTCTTTTATAAACTGTTTTTTATAAATGCTAAGATAACGACTAAAAGCCTTACTTTTTAAAAGTTGCAATGGAGTCTTACAACCATCTCTTATTTCAAGTATCTCTTCCATAATTGTACAATTTACAATAGTTTATAAAAAATCAGAGAGTATTTTTCAAGATTTAAATTTTTCAGTTAGAATTTAGCAATAAATTATCTAATAGTTTATTTTAATAAATGCTAAATTTCTTAGTGCGGAATATAATATAATATAGTTAAAAAAATTTATATGAGAAAAATTGATAAAGTAAAATACATAACAAAAACTTTAGAGAAAATTTATCCAAAAACTCCAATACCCCTTAATCACACTAATATTTATGAACTTCTTATAGCTGTTCTTTTAAGCGCGCAATGCACCGACGAAAGAGTAAACAAAGTAACTCCATTATTATTTAAAAGAGCAAATGATCCTTTCAAAATGAAAAAAATTCCACTTGAGGATATTTATAAAATAATCAGACCATGTGGCTTAGCTCCTCAAAAATCTAAGGCAATATATAATTTATCTAAAATTTTAGTTAAAAATTTTAATGGAGAGGTACCAAATAATTTTAGTGATTTAGAAAATCTTCCTGGAGTAGGACATAAAACAGCAAGTGTTGTAATGTCTCAAGGTTTTGGTTATCCTGCATTTCCAGTTGATACGCATATACATCGTTTAGCTCAACGTTGGGGATTAACCGTTGGCAAAAATGTGAAACAAACAGAAAAAGATTTAAAAAAACTATTCCCAGAAAAATTATGGAATAAACTTCATTTGCAAATAATTTTTTATGGGAGAAAATATTGTAAAGCTAGAGAATGTTATGGATTAAAGTGTAATATATGTAAGTACTGCAATCCAAAAAGGACTAAACCGATAAGAACAAAAAAATAATTGATTTTTATATAAATTAATAAATTATAGTAAGATTAAGAATATGTATATAAGAGTAAATAACATAACATTTTCGTCAAAGATTGAAGCAGATGCAATGAAATCTCTAGCAAAGCATGAAATGATAAATACTATTCCAGGTATTATTTCAATTGAATCTATCGAAATTAGTCAGACACAGTCTGTGGTTATTTTAAAGTTTGATAGCAAAGAATCAGCTGAAAAATCAAAGGCTATATATATAAATAAAATGAAACAAAATCCAAATATAAAAATTCAGTCTTTTGAAGGATCAAGAGACTTTATTAGAGAAAAATCATAAAAGACAGTTAGCAAAATTAATTTTTTTCATTTAGTTCTTCTAGAAGTAAGTTAATTTTCTTTTCAGTATCCAAAACTTTCTTTTCAATATCTAAGATCATTTCATCAAATTCAATTCTTAATGCTCTAATTTTTTTATTATAAGTTAATATTTTTTTTTCAAATTCAATAATTTTCATTTTTTTATTTAGTCTTAATTGTTCTTGCTCAATTTCTTTTTCCTTTTTCAATTCACTTAAATTATTTTCAGGTAAAGAAATAGCACCATGAGCACCTTGATTTTTTTGCGCATTTTTAGTTTCTTTGATTTTCTTCTTTGGCAAGGTCTCTTCAAGAGGAGGTTTAGAATAATCAGTTTTTTCTTTATTTGATTTTATGAATTCAACAAATCTATCGAATTCACTCTGCAATGGTTTTTTTATAAATTCAGAATCAGATTCAGTAATTAAATATCCATCAGCACATAACTTTGATATTTCTAATAACCATTTTTTGTATTGTTGAAAGAAAGACATTTCTTCAACTGCAAAATCTTGTGCGCACATATGAGGATCATGTGTGCACAATTTTGATCTTTGGAAATTGACAAAAGCTTGTCTATAACATTTTCTTTTTCTCCATTCAAAATAGCTTATACCTGATTTACTGAAATTACGTATTTCGTTATTCATTTGGTTTTGATTTTTAAACTCTTCTCCAGGAATTAATAGTTTATAATTTTCCTGTCCAAAAATTAATTTAGAATTAAAGAAAGTAAAAAAAGAAAACAAAAGTATAAGTACTGATTGTTTCAAATATTTAACTTTATTTTCTAATTCCATTTTACATCCCTTTTTTTTTATTATCTGATATCATTCTTGATAACCTTTTATGTAATTGAATCGCTAATGATCTAATAATATGTGTTTCATCTTTTAGGACATCATCTAATTTAGAAATCTCAATAGGTAATTTATGATTTTCTTTTTTTCCAAGTTCAACTGAAAGTGCTTTAATTATTTTTTGAGTTTCTAAGGTAGAGCTACTTATTGTCCTTTTATCTGTTTTTGAGTTAAGTAAATATTCATCTAAAAAATTTGGATTGATTTCTATTAGCTCTGATCCTGTAATTGCCCTTACAGTTGCTTTTCTTTTTTCACCTAAAATAAGTGATAATTCACCAAAGATCTCCCCTGGCGACATTGCGCCCACTACTTTTTTATCAATCTCAACATTAAATGATCCAGAAATAATCAAGTACGCACTAGTACCTTCATCCCCCTGACTTACAGCACAATCCCCAGGAAGGAGTGTAATTTTTCCGTCAATAATATCTTCAGACTGTTTATTTTCATTTTTTTTATCAATATTTATCTTTTTTTTATTATTTGAATTTTCTGTTTTTTCGACCTTTTTTAAAATTATATCTCCATCTTTAATAGTTTTTTTTGAGCTATAAATAATTGGTTTTTGACTTAGCGAATTGGAAAATTTTAAATATTGTCTAAGTCGAAGAATAGATGATTTAAGATAATGTATTCTTTCCTCAGTAATTTCTTTCAAATGTCCGTCCTTAAAAAATTTATAATATAAATAATTATGTCTATTTATTAATTTAGAGTATTTTTGTTGGCATTTAAATTGCTAAATAATTTTTCAATAATATTTATGTGATTTTTCAAACTAAAATCGTATTTTTCTAGATTAACACATGATGAATATACCCCTCAGATTTGGTTAAGAAATAACATATATATTGAGGACAATTATTATTAACTTTTACTTAAGGAGTAAAAAATGGCTTGGACAAAACCAACGATTACTGAAATTTCAGTAGGTCTTGAAATCAATTCTTACGCTTGCGCTGAGAAATAATCTACTAAAATTTTAATCTAATATTAAATAGCCTGGCTAATTAGTCAGGCTTTTTTTTTGTCTAAATAAATTTTATTAATATTAAGCTAGGTATTTATTAAATAATGGATAATGCAATTGAAGTTTTGGATTTAGATAAATTTTATAGCGGAAAACTTCAGGCTTTAAGAAATATCAATTTTACAATAAAAAAAGGAGAGATTTTTGCTCTACTGGGACCCAATGGTGCTGGGAAATCTACTTTAATAAATATAATTTGTGGAATATCAAAAAAAAATAAAGGTAAGGTATCTGTTTTTGGCTACGATAATGTTAAAGACTATAAAAAAACTAGAAGTCTGATTGGTTTAGTTCCACAAGAGATAGCAACTGATTCGTTCGAGAAAGTAATTAATACTTTGAAATTCAGTAGAGGATTATTTAACAAACCTAAATCTGATGAATACCTTGATAATATTTTAAAAAAATTGGCGTTATATGAAAAAAGAAATAATCAAATTAGAACCCTTTCCGGAGGAATGAAAAGAAGAGTTATGATAGCAAAGGCATTATCACATGAACCAAAAATTCTTTTTCTTGACGAACCAACTGCTGGAGTTGATGTTCAGTTAAGAAATATTTTATGGAAAAATATAATAAATTTAAAAAAAGATGGTGTGACTATTTTCCTTACTACTCATTACATTGAAGAAGCTCAAAGAATTGCAGACAAAATTGCAGTAATTGATAAAGGAGAAATCATAGTCTTGGAAGAAAAAAAAAAATTAATTAAAAAATTAGGTAATAAAATTTTAAA
>PALU01000032.1 GCA_002706585.1 Rickettsiales bacterium | reverse complement strand
TATAATCATCTCCTATTGGTATTATCATTATTCCATCTTCTGAAAGTTGATTTATAAGGTTTTGTGGAATTTCAGGAGCACTTGCTGTAACAATAATTCTATCAAAAGGCGCTTGATCTTTCCATCCCAAACCACCATCATCATGCTTACTAAATATGTTAGAAACATTTAATTTTCTAAATATCTTTTCTGATTTAAACAGAAGTGGTTTATGTCTTTCAATTGTATAAACAAATCTTGCTAACTGAGATAATATATATGTGTGATACCCACTTCCTGTTCCTATTTCTAAAACTCTCAAATTTTTCCTTAAATCTAAACATTGTGTCATTATTCCTACAATTAAAGGCTGTGATATTGTTTGTCCGCAATCTATAGGCAAAGCAATGTTTAAATTTGATTTTTTTTTTAAACTTTCATCAATAAAAAAACTTCTATCAGTTTTCTCAATTACATTTAAAACATCTATATTTGATACACCACTTTTTTTTAGATCTAAAATTAGATTAACTTTATCTTTAGGTATTTTAGTTTTTTTCATCAAATTTTAGCTTTTTTTTATTGTTCATATAACTTCTAAGATTTTCTGGTATTTCGATTGTTCCATCTTTTTGTTGATAGTTTTCTAAAATACTAACAATAATTCTTCCTATAGCTAGTGATGAACCATTTAATGTATGGGGATAAATAATTTCTCCAGTTTCGTGATTTTTTGCTCTCATTTTCATTCTTCTTGATTGAAAATCTTTACAATTAGAACAACTTGATACTTCTCTAAATTTATTTTGTCCTGGCATCCAGATTTCAAAATCGACTGTATAAGATGAAGAAAAACCTGTATCGGCTGAGCACAAAGAAACTTCTCTGTAAGGTAATTCAAGCTTTTTTAATATAGTCTCAACACATGATATCATTCTCTGAAGTTCATCCATTGACTTTTCTGGCTCTGTTACAGAAACTAACTCAACCTTTCCAAATTGATGCTCTCTCATAAGACCTTTTGTATCTTTTCCAGATGCACCAGCTTCAGATCTAAAACAATTTGTATATGAGGTATATCTCAAAGGTAGATCTTTAAAATTTAGTAAATCCTCCCTATTCATGTTAGTTAATGAAACTTCAGATGTAGGAATAAGCCATAAATCATTAAAATTAGTCTGAAAAAGATCTTCACTAAATTTAGGTAATTGACCAGTACCAAACAAACAATGACTTTTTACTAATTCTGGTACTTTACATTCAATATAATCAAACAATCCTACATTAACATCTAGCATAAGATTAGTTAACGCTCTATGCATTAATGCCAGATCAGATTTTAAAATAGAAAATCTGCTACCTGATATTTTTGATGACATATTGAAATCTAATAAACCTAGCGTTTCAGCTAGTTCGACATGATCTTTTGGAGTAAAATCAAATTCTTTTATTATTTTACATTCTTTGATAATTTCATTGTCCTCTTCTGAATCTCCTGATGGAGTCATATCATCAAGCAAATTGGGGATCTCATACAACATTTGATTAAGCTCATTCAATTTTTTTTCAGTAACTTCATTTAATTTTCTTATTTCTTCTTTAATTTGAGAAACATTATTTTTGAGATCATTTAGTGGTATTTTATTATTTTTATCTGAAAATTTCTTGGATAATTTATTTCTATTTTCTTGAAGCATTTGAACTTGTTTTAAGTTTTGCAAATATTCATCATGAAGCTTTATTAATTTTTGGCTTTGAGGAGGTAATTTTCTATTTTTTAAAGATTCATCAAATAGTTTACTATTTTCTTTAATAAATTTTATATCATGCATTTTTTTTTAAAATAAAAATTTGAATAAATATTATAGATAATTCATAAAAGATCAAAAGTGGGATTGCAATTCCAACTTGAGATATAATATCTGGTGGTGTAAAAACTGCTGAAAAGATTAGAATTCCAATAATAAAGTACTTTCTATATTTTTTTAAATGATCAATCTTTAAAATTTTAATTTTAGTTAAAAATATAAGTAAAATTGGAAATAGAAATGAAATACCGCTTGCAATTAAAAGATACATAGTAAGTTTCATGTATTCAGAATATCTTGACTCTAATTCAACATTAAAAGAATCTCCAATAAAATTTTCAAAAGATAAAAAAAAGTTCCATATTACAGGAATAAGAAAATAGTATGAAAAAAGAACTCCAATAAAAAATAAAATTGGAATTAAAAATAAAATTGGAATAAAAAAAAATTTTTCTTTTTTATATAAAGCTGGTGATACAAAAAATACAAATTGAGTTATAAAAAAAGGCAAAGAAAAAAGAAAAGAAGCAAATAGTGAAATTTTTAAATTTGATGTAAAAACCTCTGGCAAACCAGTAAAAATCATCCTTCTTTCAGAAGGGTTTTCAATATTATCATATAATGGTTCTAGTAGTAATTTAGCTACAAAATCAGAAAAAAATAAAAAGATAGCAAAAGAAAAAATAAGAAAAAAAAAACACAAAATTATTCTATTTCTTAATTCTCTGAGATGATCAATATAATTCATTCATCGTCTTTCTTATTTTTCTTTAGATCTATGTTAAGTTTTGAGATTTCGTATTTAAAATTTAATAAATGTCTAGTAATTTTTCTATAAAACAGACCTAAATTTTTTGTAATTTTTGGAATTTCTTCTGGTTTAATAAAAATTATTGAAAAAAATACAATTATTAGTAGTTCAATTAAACCAATATTAAACATTAATTTTTTTTGTTGTTACTCTTTTTTTCTTCTTTCAATCCTTCTTTGAAAGATTTAATTCCTTTAGCTATTTCTCCAGCAACTTTAGGAAGCTTTCCTGCTCCAAAAACAATTAGAACTATAACTAATATCAAAATAATTTCCCAATGACCTAATCCAAACATTTTTTTTTCCTTTAAAAATTAAAATTCATATTACAAGATAATTGACTCTAATTCATCAACTTTTGGTAAATCAGAAATAGAACTAAGTCCAAAGTGTCTTAAAAATTCAATGTCTGTACACCAAGTCACCGGTCTTCCAGGCGTTTCTCTTCTACCTGCTGGCTTTATCCATTTTAACTCAAGAAGAGAATCTAAAGTACCTCTAAAAACAGGTTTTCCTCTAATTTTTTCAATTTCAGCTCTGGTTACAGGTTGATGATAAGATACTATTGCTAAAGTCTCAATTGCTGCAGGAGATAAATTCTTAGTTTTCTTCGTTTCAATTTGTAGATAAGCGTCTAAATTTGGTGAAGTTCTAAAAAAAAACCTATTATCGACAGAATCTAGAATTACACCTTTATTTTTATATTCATTTGTTAATTCTTCAATTATAACTTTAAGATTAAAATTTCCATGAGAAGATAGTATCTTCTCTAAACTTTTAAGATGCATAGGCTCAGATGCTGAAAATATAAGAGACTCTATAAAGTTTTTAGCCAATTCTTCGTTCATAATTTTTCTTTAATCATAATTTTGTCAAAATGTTTTTGTTGGTTCATTTCAATTTTTCCATTTTTAACGTTATTTAATGAAGCTAACAATAATGAAATAATTGCTGATCTTTTTACCTGATTATCATATAATTTTTTGGGAAGAAAATTAAATAAAAAATTCCATTTTTTTTTTAGTTCTGATTTAAAAAAAATTTCAAGCCATCTCTTTCCATCTTCAATTGTATAAAGGTTATCTTTATCTGAAATTATTTTAAGAGTTGTTTTTGTTTTTAAAATTTCAGCATACTTTAATATCAAATCTTGCAAACTTACTTTTGGTACAAGTTTATTACTTATAGAAAAATCATTCTTTGTATTTACATACAAAAAGTTCTTACCTTGTTGAGGAAGTTGGAATATTTTTTTTCCTAATTCTTTAATAGCACTATAATGTATCAATCTATTAGTGATATCTTCTTCTATTTCTAGTATTTCTCCAGAATTGTCGCTTGGAAGTAGTAATTTTGATTTTAAAAAAGCTAAAAGAGATGCCATAACTAAATAATCAGCAGATAATTTAAGATTATTTAAGTTACTTTCAATAAATCTTAGATATTGATCAGCTAATTCTAATATTGATATTTTTTTTATGTCAACTTTTTGTTTCTTTGAGAGATCAAGTAAAAGATCCAAAGGTCCTTCGTAACCACTTATATTAACATTTAATTCCATTTTTTTTCTTAATTAATTTGTATTTAAAAAGTTCTTTTTCGATTAATTTCAAATCAAGTTTCTTTTCTTTCATCCTATATGAATGATATAAAAAGTAATCAAAATATTTTTTTTTAATTGGTTCTACAAATTTATCTATTTCTATCATTTCATTTAATTCACCTTTGCAGTATAAGATTACATCACACCCTCCAGCATAAGATTTTTTTACTTTATCCTGCAAGCTTCCATTCAATGCTTTCATTGAAATATCATCTGATAAAACTAACCCTCTAAATTTAAAATCTTTTCTTAATAAATTTTTGATTATTTTTTCAGAATATGTTGCAACTTTACTATCTATCTGTTCATAAATTATATGCGCCAACATAACTAAAATTTCATTGTTAAGAATTTTAAATGGAATAAAATCAGATTTTTTTAAATCATCAAGGCTTGATGATATAATTGATAAATCTTTATGAGTATCTTTAGTTGATCTTCCATGACCTGGAAAATGTTTTAACACTGGAATAATTCCAATATCTTTAAATCCTTTACAAAATTCTTTTGCTAAATCAAAAACAACTTTTGGGTCAGAATCAAACGCTCTATTTCCGATAATAATATCAGCATAATCATAAAAAATATCAGCAACCGGAGAATAATTAATATCTATTCCAATATTTTTTAATTCATAACCATTAAGATAAGAAAAATAATAAGCAATTTTTTTGGCTGTTTTTGGATTCTTCCTATAAATAGACCCAAATTTGTTTTGAGATGAATATTCAAAAAAATCTTCATTGTCAAATCTTTGAACTTTTCCACCCTCTTGATCTACACTAATTTGGATATTTTTATTTTGTGTAATATTTTTTAAGTTATGGATTAATTCTTGAATTTGTCTTCGATTTTGAAAATTTCTACTAAAAAGTATAAAACCAAATGGATTAGTATTTTTAAAAAAATTAATTTCTTGTTTAGTTAGTTTCTTTCCTTTTAATGAATAAACAACTCCATTTGGTATTTTCATTTTATTTATCCTTAATTAGTATGCATTGAAATTTCCTAGAAATAATCACTTCACATATTTGAGAGGCAGTTTTATTTGTGAAATTTTCTTCACTAATAACCCTATAATAAGTTTCATTTTGTGAAAGTTTCACTTCTTTTACAAAAAATTTAAGTTTTTCAAATGGAGAAAAATTAATTTTATTAAGTGAATCTCTAACTTTATCACTTTTTTCTTTTGTCTTAAATGATGCAATTTGTAGTTTAAAAAAATTTTTTTTATCCACAAAATTAGCTACAATTTTAGAATCATCTTCATCTTTCGGTACGAAACTTTCTTCTTTTTTTTTATTATTTTTTTTCTCTATAATTTCATAAACAGAATCTGTATTAGGCTTGAATTCATTTTCTACTTTTTTAATTAGTTGTTTGTTATTTGTTAAAATTGGAATATTTTCATCCGGCACAATTGCATTATACGAAAGAAAAACCAAATAAATAAAAAGTGAGTACACAGAAGTAATAATTAAAAATTTAATTTTCTTTGACATTTACATTTCTTCAGGAGAATTTATTTTGAGAAGGCCTAGACCTTTTTTTAAAATTTTACTTACTGAGAATACGAGAGATAATCTAGATATAGATAAATCAACTTCCTTGTCATTGAAAATTTTTTTATCTTCATCTTGATTACCTAATCCCCAATATGTATGAAAGTTTTTTGATAGATCATACAAATAATTAGCTAGTTTATGAGGTTCAAAATTTATAGCTGAATTCATTATGATATTTGGAAAGTTACATAAATGAATTAATAAAATTTTTTCTTCCTTTAATTTTAGTTTATCTAAATTACCGTTACTAAAAAATAATTCTCTTTTAAAAAAATTTTCAGATAATCTTAAAATTGATCTACATCTTGCATAAGCATATTGAATATAGAACACTGGGTTGTCTTTAGTTTTTTCAAGAACTGCTTTCAAATCAAAATCAATCTTTTTATCCGGACTTCGAGATATCATCATGTATCTTAATGGATCTGAGCCAACTTTTTCCAAAACATCTCTTAATGTTATATAACTACCCGATCTTTTAGACATCTTTATTGTTTTATTATTTTCCATTAAGTTAACTAAAGCTGTTAGTTTTATTTCAAATGTATATTCTTTAATTTTATTAATTGCAGACAAAGCATTTTTCAATCGCATTACATAACCTGAATGATCCACACCCCAAATATTAATAAGTGTATCAAATTTTCTATCAATTTTTTTTTGATGATAAATTATATCTGACATAAAGTAAGTTGTTTCTCCATTTGGTTTAATCAGAGCTCTATCGGAATCATCCCCAAATTTCTGTGAACGAAACAAAAGTTGTTTTTGGGGATCCCAATTATCTTTTACAAACTTTGGCTTATCTTGAAATCCATAATAAGCTAAGTCATTATCTATTAGAAAAGATTTTAAACGTTTTATATTTTCATCCTTTAAATTATTTTTTTCAGAAACAAAATTATTGTGAACTACCTTTAATTTTTTTAAATCTGATTTAATGTCTATCATTATCATATCTATGATTTTTTTTTCAGATGAATCAGATTGATTTTGACTATTATTATTTCTGATTTTTCTTGATATTTCCTTTAAATAATTTCCTGGGTATAATCCATCAGGCAAATCATTGATATTTGATTTATTGTTATCTAAATGAAACTTAATAGTATCATTTAGTTTTTTTATTTGTTCACCTGAATCATTGATATAGTACTCCCTCACAATGTCATATCCAATTTCCTCTAATAACGAACAAATAGAATCACCCAGAACTGCACCTCTCGCATGACCTATATGCATCAATCCAGTTGGGTTCGCAGATACATATTCAACACAAATTTTTTTTTTCTTTATTTTATATTTAAATTCCAAATTGTTTTTCATGAGCTCGGTTAATTGCAAATGCCAAAACTTGTCATAAAAAAAAATATTGATAAAGCCAGGTTTTACTATTTCAATATTTTTTATAAATTTATCTTTTTTAAATTCATTTATTATTAAATTTGCTAACTCTAATGGACTAATTTTAAATGATTTAGATAATACCATTGCAATATTAGAAGATACATCACCAAAAGATTCCTGTTGTGAAATTTCAATACTAAATGTATTTTTTTCATAGGCTACAAATGAAATACTTTTTTTTTCTATTAAAGATCTAAGTATTTTATCAAATCTATTTTTTAGTAAATCTTGAAATAGCATTTAAAATTCGTATAAATTAAAAAATTTCTTATGAATATTCATGGCGAACTTATCTGTCATTCCTGAAATATAATCACTGATGTTAGAAAATTTTTCATGATTACTTTTAAAAACCTTCCATTTACCAGGCAATAAATCAGTTTCATCAACAAATAAATCAAAAAGGTCTGAAATTATTCTCTTTGCTTTATAAGTCATAGTTCTAACTTTTGGATGATTATACATATTCTTTTGTAAAAATAATTTAATTTGCTTTTCCTGAATTTTCATATAATCACTAAAAGAAACAATCAATGATTTACAAAGTCTGATATCTTCATAAGATCCAATACCAAATTTTAAAATATTTGACCTCGTATTTTGTATTAAATCATTAATCATAAATTTAATTAATCCTCTCACAAGTTCAAATTTTAATCTTTTTAAGTTTCCTGTAGTATTTTTAAGTTTAATTTTTTTTAAAATATTTTTCACTATCTCAATTTTTTCTAGTTCCTCAATAGTAAATAGCTCAGCGTGCAATGCATCATCAATATCATTATTATTATAAGCAATATCGTCACAAATAGCAGCTATTTGTGATTCAAAAGACCCATTAAGTTTAAGNTCTTCATCAAAATGATTTATAAAATTACTAATATATTTAGGCATTTTTTTTTTTACTGGACCGTTATGTTTTAAAATCCCATCAATTGTTTCAAAAGTTAGATTTAATCCGTCAAAATCTAAATATCTATTTTCTAATTTTGTTAAAATTTTTAAGGTTTGATGATTATGATTAAATCCTCCAAATTTTTTCATTTTAAAATNAAGTTCATCCTCACCAGCATGACCAAAAGGAGTATGTCCTAAATCATGAGAAAGTGAAATTGATTCTGCTAAATCATCATTTACCCTAAAAATTTTAGAGATAGATCTTGCAAGTTGAGATACTTCAAGACTATGAGATAATCTAGTTCTGAAATAATCTTCCTCATGATATACAAAAACTTGAGTTTTATATTTTAACCTTCTAAAAGCTGAACTATGAATAATCCTATCTCTATCTCTCATAAAACATGTCCTATGTGGATCTGGATTTTCAAAAAAAATTCTACCTTTAGATTTTTTATAATCAGTTGAAAATTTTGAATATTTCATCATAATTAATGTATTAATAACATAAATATAAAGATTTTATAATGCTTGATATTTCAGAAAACGCTATTAAAAAAATTAGAGATGTTTCTAATAAAAATATAAATAATAAATTCTTTCGTATTTCCGTTACTGGCGGTGGATGTCAGGGATTTTCTTACAAATTTAATTTTGAAAATAGTAAAAATAATGATGATGAAATATATAATTTTTCTGATGTTGTAGTTTTAATTGATAAAACGTCATTATCTTTCTTAGATGGATCTAAACTTGATTATATTGAAGATATGATGGGATCATACTTTAAGTTATCTAATCCACACGCATCTTCAACATGTGGATGTGGAACTTCATTTTCAGTTTAATTTATGCAAACCATAGCATCATGGAATGTCAATTCAATCAGAACACGTTACGAGCAAGTACAAAAGTTTTTTGATGAAATAAATCCTGATGTATTGATGGTGCAAGAAATTAAATGCTTAGAAGAAGAGTTTCCAGATTTTTATAAAAAAAAATATAATGTATTTATTTGTGGAGAAAAAGGTAAGTACGGGGTAGCAACATTTGTAAAAAAAGATTTAGATGCCGAAAAAGTAGAAATTAATGATCCTATTCTTATTCAAGAAGCTAGAATAATTTTTGTAAAAATTAAGAAATTAGATTTCAATTTAATAAATGTGTATACACCAAATGGAAATCCAATTGATAATATTGAGAAATTTAAATTTAAAATTAATTGGGTTGATAGATTGATCAATCTTAGTGAAAAATTTATTGAAAATAATTTGAATTGTGTAATTGGAGGAGATTTTAATGTAATTGACAATAAACTAGATGCTAAAAACTTTGATGAATGGAAAAATGATGCATTGGGTCATTTTTCAGTAAGAAAGAAATTTAGAGAGCTTCTATCAAAAGGATATTTAAATACAATTCGACTTTTTAAGAAGCCTGGTCAATATTCTTTTTGGGATTATCAACAGGCATCTTGGGAAAGAAATAATGGTATATTAATAGATCATATTTTAATATCACCAAAGCTTACACAAAGGGTTATTTCATTCAAAATAGAAGAAGAATTTAGAGGCTTGAAAAAACCCTCTGATCACGTGCCTATTTGGATTAGATTGGAATAAAATTTAGATATCAGAATAAACTTTCTTCTCATATTTTCCCCCTGGATGAGTTACAGCTCCATATCTAGCTGAACCGACACTCTGAGAAAATTTCCATAATGCTCCAGACTTAAAATCATTGGTTTTTTTATCTAATATTTTTTTCCTTTCATTTAGCTCATCATCTGAAACAAGTAATTCAATCTGTCCATTTTCAGCATCGAGAAAAATTTCATCTCCATTATTAATTAAAGCAATGGCTCCATCACATGCTGCCTCTGGGCTTACATGACCCACACAAAACCCTCTAGTTGCTCCAGAAAATCTTCCATCTGTTATCAGGGCAACTTTTTCTCCCATTCCCTGACCATAAATAGCAGCTGTAGTAGCCAACATTTCTCTCATTCCAGGACCTCCCTTTGGACCTTCATATCTAATAACAATTACATCACCTGCTGAATATTCTCTTTTACTAACTGCTTCAAAAGCATCTTCTTCACAATCAAAGCACCTTGCTTTACCTCTAAAATTCAATGAATTCATTCCTGCTACTTTAACTATTGCCCCATCAGGTGCTAAATTACCTTTGAGCCCTACAACTCCACCGGTATTTGAAATTGGAGATTTTGTTGAATAAACAATTTTTTGAGATGATGTATCAAGTTTTATATCTTTAAGATTTTCTTCAATAGTTTTTCCAGTAACAGTTATACATTTACCATTTAAATAGCCACCATCAAGAAGAGCTTTCATTATAATTGGAACACCACCAATTTCGTAAAGATCTTTGGCTAAATACTTTCCCCCTGGTTTAAGGTCAACAATATAAGGCGTTTCTTTAAAAATTTTTGCAACATCTAACAAATCAAAATCAATCCCTATCTCATTTGCTAGAGCAGGTAGATGTAAAGCTGCATTTGTAGATCCACCACTACATGCTACAATTCTCGCAGCATTAACTAAAGAATCTTTATTTACAATATCCCTAGGTTTTAGCTGTTTATCAATCAGTTCCATGACAGTTTTTCCAGAAATATATGCAAATTCATCTCTTGATTCATAAGGTGCTGGAGTAGATGATGAAGCAGGAATTGATAAACCAATAGCTTCCGCAACACAAGCCATAGTATTCGCAGTGAATTGTCCACCACATGATCCAGCAGATGGGCATGCTACCCTTTCTAAATCATTTAATTCTTTTTCAGATATCTTTTTTGCATCATATTCTCCAACTGCTTCGAATACGTCTTGAACAGTAACTTCTTTATTTTTGAATTTTCCAGGAAGAATCGATCCTCCATATAAAAATACTGATGGAATATTAAGTCTAAGCATTGCCATCATTATTCCAGGAAGAGATTTATCACAACCAGCTATTCCTACCAAACCATCATAACAATGACCCCTGATAGAAACTTCTATAGAATCAGCAATTATTTCCCTTGAGACAAGAGAAGATTTCATACCTTCATGTCCCATTGCAATTCCATCAGTTACCGTAATTGTAGTAAATTCTCTTGGAGTTCCATTATTTTCATTAACTCCTTTTTTAGCAGATTGAGCTTGTCTAGAAAGAGAGATATTGCATGGGGCAGATTCATTCCAACAAGTAGCAACTCCTACAAATGGTTGAGCAATATCCTTATCAGTTAATCCCATTGCATAGTAATATGATCTATGTGGAGCACTTTTAGGACCCACACTTACATGTCTACTTGGAAGTTTAGATTTATCAGTCATTTTATTTTATTATTAACTTATTAAAAATTTTATTAAACTCAAATAAATTTTCATAATGACCAAAGTGGCCACAACCATAAATTTCTTCCCTTACTGATCCATAACTATATTTAGGCAAATGTCTCTTAGACAAACTACCATATAAATAAACTTTTTCTTTAAAGAAAATTCTAAAGAACCTCAATAAGATATCAGCTTGCGAATATTTTACAGCATCTTTTGAAAGGAAATAAAAAGCCATAGCAGAGGTTTTACTCATTGATTTATACCACAGATTTAAATCTAATTTATTTGATTCTTTACAAATTTTTAAAAGAGTTTGGAATTTTCCATAATATTCACTCTCTATATAAGAGGAGGTTTTTTTTGTTACCATTTTTGTATCATGTTCTGTAAGATTTCCCTCATAATTAATAAACTTTTTGATTCTTATTTTTTTTTTTAAAAAAAATTTATGAAGTAGAATTGGGATAAGACCTCCAAGAGAATGAGAAAAGTATATAATATTTTTAATATTATTTTTTTTTATAAATAAAAAAATTTGTTTCGTAAACTCAAAAATATTATCATTATGCTTTTTAAAAGGATAGTTATTATGCCCTGGAAGCTCAGCAATAATAATTTGCTTAAGTGATTTATTATTATATAGAATTTCTTTAAAATCATCACTTGAAAGTCCTAAACCATAGAAAAAAAATATTACATTTTTTTGTATCTTTCTTTTGTTCGTTAAAAAAATTAAATCTTTAAATTTTAATTTATACATTCGAAAGTGTAAGTAATTTTAAATTTTTTTCAGCTTCAAGAAGCTTTTTCTTTTCTGAATCTACAATTTTTTTAGGTGCCTTTTTAATAAAATTTTTATTGTTTAATTTCTTTTTGAAATAAGAAACTTCTTTCTTATAAAATTCAATTTTTTTCAATAAATTGTTATCAGTGGATAAATTTAATTCAAAAGCTAAAGAAAATTTAATTTTTGAGGATAAAAAAATATTCTTTTTAATTTGCTCAGAACTGTATTTGATTTCATTAAATTTCAGAATTGATTTAATAAGTTCAATATTATTATCTATCCATTTTATTTTTTTTTTAGATTGAATAATTATTNAAAACGCTTTTTGATTACTTAAATTTTTGTTCAATTCAATTCTAACACTTTTTATTAATTCTATAATCTTTTCAAATTCTCTAACATCTTTAAGTTTAAACTTNGACAACTTAATATTCCTTGAAAGTTGTGAACTATATAAACTAGTTTTTGAATATCCTAAATCATTTGATATCTTTTCAGTAACAAATGGAATAATTGGATTTATTAAATTTAAAATTTGATTCAGTGAAAAGCTGAAAGTGTTTGAAATTTCTTGAAAATATTTTTTGTCTTTTAAATAAAATTTACTTAATTCTATATATAAGTCACAAAATTCACTCCATATAAATTGATATAAATCTGAAATGATAAGATTGAACTTATAAACTTTGAGATGGGCTAAAACACTTTTCTGAGTTAATCCAATTTTATAAATTATCCATTTATTAATTAAAAGTTTATTAACGTAAGGATTATAATTTTTATTCAATTTAAACTTATTAAATTGAGAAAATCTTGCAGTATTCCATAATTTAGTTACGAAATTTCTGCTGTTTTCTACCAATTTATTAGATAATTTTATATCTCTTCCTTGAGTGGATAAATTAGCTAATGTAAATCTAAGTGCATCAGATCCATAAAGTTCAATTATCTCAATTGGATCAATAACATTACCTTTTGATTTTGACATTTTTTCACCCTTCTCATCCCTAACTAGTGGATGAATATAAATACTTTTAAAAGGCATTTTTTTCATAAATTTAAAACCCATCATAATCATTCTTGCTACCCAGAAAAAAATGATATCAAATCCTGTGACAAGAACATCTGATGGATAATGATTTTTTAGTAAAGTACCTTTTTGAGGCCAGCCTAGGGTAGAAAATGGCCACAATGCGGAAGAAAACCATGTGTCTAAGACGTCAGTTTCTCTTCTAGAAATAATTACATCTTTAGGATAATTTCCTTTCATAAGTTTTTCTTTTGCGAGTTTTTCATTTTTAGCAACAATAATGTCTCCGTAATTTGTATACCATACAGGAATTCTATGACCCCACCAAATTTGTCTTGAGATACACCATGGCTCAATTTTATCAATCCAATGTTTAAAAGTATTTATCCAAGAACTAGGATAAAAAACAATCTTATTTTTTTTTATTGCATTTTTTATCGGTTCGCAAAGTTTATGCGAATCTAAAAACCATTGGTCTGTTAAAAAAGGCTCAATAATTGATCCCGATCTCTCACCTACTGGAATAGTCATTTCATTTTTTTTTATTTGGATTATTAACTTATTTTTTTGTAAAAGCTTAACTATTTTATTTCTTGCAATAAATCTATCTAATCCCTTAAAACCGCTAGGAACATTTGAATTTAGTTTCGCAGAGGGGTCAAAAATATTTACAAATTCAAGTTTATGTTTTTTACCTATAATAAAATCATTAAAATCATGGGCAGGAGTAATTTTTACTGCACCAGAACCTTTTTCTGGATCAGCATAATCATCAGCAATAATTGGTATTTTTTTGTTTAAAAATGGAACTATGGCTTCCTTTCCTATATAAAAATTTAATTTCTTATTTTTTGGATGTATTGCAATTGCAGAATCACCAAACATAGTTTCAGGTCTTGTAGTAGCAACAACTATATTTGAATTTGAATTTGCAACTTTGTATTTTATAAACCATAAATTTCCTACAACCTCCTTTTGAGCAACTTCTAAATCCGAGACAGCAGATTGGATTTGAGGGTCCCAATTTATTAATCTTTTATCTTTATAAATAAGACCTTCTTCATATAATTGAATAAAAACTTCATTTACTGCATCACTTAACTGACTGTCCATTGTAAATTTAGATATTTTCCAGTCGACTGCCGCACCTAATCTTTCAAGTTGGTTAATAATCTTATTACCAGATTCATTTTTCCATGACCAAATCTTATCTAGAAATGCTTCTCTTCCAATTTTACTCTTTGATATTTTTTCTTCTTTAATTAATTTTTTTTCAACTATTAATTCAGTAGCAATACCAGCATGATCTATGCCTGGTTGCCAAAGCACATGTTTGCCAAGTTTTTTATTGAATCTAATAACTATATCTTGAAGGGTAAAAGTTAAAGCATGTCCCATATGAAGACTTCCAGTTATATTTGGTGGAGGCATCATTATTGAGAATTTTGATCCAGAAGTTTGTTTACTTGAAAACTGAAAAGTCTTATTTTTCTTCCACTTTTTTAAAAATATCTTTTCAGTTTCAATAAAATCAAATCTTTTATCTAAAAGTTTCATTATTCAACCAAATCTAACCATTTGTATTTTACTTTATTATAATTTTCTTTTTCATCGAATAACTCAACATCTAGTGCTAAATTTTTAGCATTCAACTTTCCTAAATAAAATAATATCTCATAATAAGATACAAAAAGATCTCTTTTAGAGACTACCAAATCAAGTTGAGACTTTAATAATTCTTGTTCACCATCTAATAGATCAAGAGTGGTTCTTTCACCTAACAATAATTCTTGTTTTAGTCCTTCCAAAAATATTTTATTAGATTCAATTTGTTTTTCATAAGCTTCAATTCTTGAAAAAGAAGAATTTAATGAAGATAATGATGAAACAATATTAAATTCCACTTCTTTTATGTTTTGGTTTAAAAGTTCTTTTAATGCAAAAAGTTTCTTTTTCTCTTGTCTGATTTTTGAAGAGGCTGCCCCAGATTGATATAGTGGAATGTCAACTTTAGTAAAGGCTGAAAGTACTTCTCTTTCACTATCAGTTCTAAAATAACCTTGATTTATTTTTGCTTCTGCTTCTAGTTTAACTGATGGCAACCTTTTTCTCTTAAGACTTTGAACTTTTTTTTCAATTGATTTTATTTGATAATAAACATTTAAAATTTTAGGATTATTTTTTTTTCCAAGAACTTTAATTTCATCAAGATTAAACGTATTTTCATCTATAAAACTATCAAATAACTGAGGAGAATCTGCAACAACGCCAAATAGTGAATAGTATTTTGCTGAGAGTGAATCAATACTACTAGAAGTCTTAAGTATCTCGGATTTTCCTAAGGAGAATCTTGCTTCAGCAATTGAAACATCGGTAAGAGTAACTTCTCCAATTTCAAACTGTTGCTTAGTTAAATCAAGTTGTCTTTCTAAAAATTCAAGATTTTTTTTCTTTAAAATAAGGTTAGAAATTTCTGTTGCCAAATCACTGTAGATTTCTATAGCTTCAAGAAATACTTCTTGTTCGATTTGTTTTAAAAAATATCTTTGAGCTAGTATTTCGTTTTTCGCAGCATCAACATTACTTAAACTACTCCCACCATTAAATAATTTTTGAGTAATGGTGAAGCCTTTGTTAGTTTCAGTTCTAACCCCTTCGGAAATTATATTGAATCCAGCTGGATTTGTATCTACTTTTCCTTTTTCATAATAACCTTTGATTTCTGGTCTAAAATTAGAATAAGCTTGAGGAAGCAACTCATCTTTAGACATTAAAATTTTCCTCTCATACTTTAACTTAGGACTGTAATTATATAAATTTTCTAAAGCTTTTTTTAGATTTAGATCTATTTCAGTATCTGCATTTAGGCTGCAAAAAAAAAAAAACAAAACAAAAAAATTTTAGTAATCGACTTCATAATCTTTGTCCTCGATTATGAAATCTTTTAGCAATTTTACGTTTGTATTAAATAAATTAGAAAAAGATACTTTCGAGTCTATTTTAATTCCACTAACAAATTCTCCAATATTATCATTATTTTGTTTTAAAACTGTAAAGATTTTTCCGTTTTGTTTCATTTGGGTAATAATTGATTTTGGAATATAATTCACAGAACCTTCAATAAAAACTTTATCATAAGGTGCATTTTTTTTTAAACCATCAGATAAATTATTAACAAAAAAAACTGAACAATTATGAAAATTCATAGAAGATAATCTTTCATTGGCAAAATCTACTAATTTTTTTTCATTCTCAATCCCAAAAACATAACTCACTAGGCTTGATAGAATGGCGAGCGAATAACCACTTAAACATCCAATTACTAGAACAGAATCTTCTTTTTGAAATTCACAGCGATCAATCATTTTTGCTAAAATAAAGGTTCTTAGCAAGTTTCTATCCTTAGAAATGCTAATATCAGCGTCACTGTAAGTCATATCATGAAACGATTTTGGTATAAAATTTTCTTTTTCAATTTTATAAAGAGCATCAATTAATGAAGAATTTTTAACATTGTTTGTTAAAATCTGATTTTTTACCATATTCGTTCTAGCTATTTTAAAAAAATTTTCGTGCATTTTTTTTTTAATTGATATTCATTGCTTTAATATATTTATATTAATATTTATTACAATAGTTAACAACAATATGTGGTGCGGTGGCGGAGAGGCTACGCACCGGCCTGCAAAGCCGAGTACACCGGTTCGAATCCGGTCCGCACCTCCAAA
>PALU01000031.1 GCA_002706585.1 Rickettsiales bacterium | reverse complement strand
CTCCAACTGCTGCTATTTTTTTTCCATTTTCTTTGAGTTTTTTTAAAGTTATAAGTAACTTTCTTTTATGTTCTTCCACAGATCTTGCAAAACCCTCTAATTTTTTTAAATTATGAATTTTNAGCTTTTCTTCATCTTTCTCAATTTCTGATATTTTATCGGAGATTGCATAACATGCATTTTTGTGTTGAACAAAGACTCTTATAGAACCACCATGGAAATCTTTAAATTCTACATCAAAAATTTCTAAATCAAATTTTTCAAATAACTCTCTAAGAGGTTTGATGGATAGATAAGTTAAATGCTCATGATAAATAGTGTCATATTCAAGTCCCTGCAACAGATTTTTTAAATAGGGTGCTTCAATAACGAAAACACCATCGGGAAGTAAAATTTTTTTTACAACCTCAACAGAACCATTGATATCATCAATATGAGCAAAAACATTAGTTCCAGTAATAATTTTTGGAAAAAGTTCTCTATCTTTTATAGTCTTGATTATAAAACTATTAAAAAAATCAACTATTGTTGGAATTCCTCTTTTAATTGCTTTTGCAGCAATATTATTTGCAGGATCTATTCCGCAAACACGAGTACCATTATCTTTAAAATTTGATAAAAGCTCTCCTACATTACTCCCAATATCAATGACTAAATCATTTTTATTTAGTTTAAATCTTTTAACAATATCATCTGCAAATTTTTTCCAATGTTTTCTACCTTCTTTAGTTACATCAGATTCATATGGATAATCTTGTTGATAAAGTACTTCTCCAGAACATGTAAAATTTAATTGGACTAAACTGCAGGATTCACAAATAGTTACTTCAAGAGGATACTTTTTTGCATTACTATTTGAATAAGGTTGATGCAGAAATTGATCAGCTGGTTGACAATTACCTAGATTTAAAAAAGGTTTTAATTTATCAGAATTACAAAATCTACAATTTTTTATTTTCATCTTATTTTCAATAAAAATTATCCTAAAAATTTACAAATACAATATACACTCCAATTTTTTTTATTGGGAAGGTTTCCGGCATTTTTAAAATCTTCAAATTTTATTACTTCAAATCCTTGAGAACTAATTATTTGATTTAGATAATTTATATTATAATATTTGACAGAATGATTTTCGTCGGATTGAGAGATGATTTTTTTTTGTTTTTTTAGAGTAGTGTTAATGATTATTTCAACGCTATCATTTTTTTTATTTACACTTCCAGAAGATTTTTTTATGAGTTCTAAATTTTTTTTGTGAAAAGTTTTAGATATTTTTTTTGGTCCCTCAAAATTTACTCCATTATCATGCCAAAAATCAAAGATTATTAATGAATCTTTTTTTACAAACTTCTTAATACTTAAGAAAAAATTACTTAAATTTTTTATATAACCAACTACATTAAATAATAGCAATATGACATCATAGGAAAACTTATTTAACTTTAAATTTTCTATATTTTCCTTGAATAATTTTACATTTAAAATATTTTCTTTTTTTAATTTTTTTGAGGCTATTTCAAGCATTTCATCTGACTGATCAATTGCGTGGATATTATAACCATTTTTTGATAGAATCATTGAATGACCGCATGTTCCGCAGCCTAATTCAAGAATATTATCAATATTTTTCTTATATCTTAAAAATTCTATGATCCTATTACATTCATCTTCATAACTTTTATTTTCATAAATTAAATCGTAAAATTCTGAATAAAATGATTTAAATATTTTGGTATTTTGGTTATCCATTAAAAATCTTCTTTAGAACATTGCATATATGAAGGATTTTACTTTTATTAAGTTTAAAACCTGAGGGTAAATACAGACCATATTTAGCAAGTTCTTCAGTAATTGGAAATTTCTCTTTTTTAAAGATATTCATTTTTTTTAANACTGGTTGTTGGTGCATTCCAAGAAACAAAGGACGTGTTTCAATACAATTCAACAAAAGTTTTTTTGCTAAAAATTTGGCATCAAAAATTTTATTTCTAATTACTATGCCATACATCCAAAATACACTCATAGAATTTTTATTTTCTTTCGGCAATCTTAATGGAAGATTCATTTTTTCTAAAGTTTCATTATAGAAAAATGTATTTCTCCTTTTTATAGAAATATGATTCTTGATGTTTTCTATTTGGCTTAATCCCAGTGCGGCCTGCATATTGGTTAATCTATAATTATATCCAATTTCAGTATGATAAAATCTTCTATCAGACCTGAATGATAAGTTTCTCAGTGAACGAACCTTAGATGCTAATTTTTTATTATTAGATAAAACCATTCCTCCTTCACCTGTAGTAACTAATTTATTTGCATAAAAACTAAAACAAGCTAAATCTCCAAATGAACCTACTCTTCTATTCTTATAAGTTGCTCCATGAGCTTCAGCTGCATCTTCAATTAAAAATAATTTTCTTTTTTTTACTATCTCAATTATAGGATCCATTTCAACTGGATGACCAAACATGTGGACAACAAGAATTGCTTTTGTTTTTTTGTTAATTTTTTTTATTACTTCATCAATATTCATGCACCAAGTATCTGGATAACAATCTACAAGAACAGGTCTTCCTCCGGCTTCAATAATAGCGGTTGCACAAGAAATTATCGTAAATGATGGCATAATAACTTCATCACCCGGCTTTAAATTTAAACTTTTAAATGCAACTTGAAGTGCACTAGTACCACTAGTTACTGCAATACCTTCTTGAGCTCCACAATAAGATGCCCATTTTTTTTCAAAATTTTCTAGATATTTTCCAGCAGAGGAAACCCATTCAGAATCTATACAATCTAATAGATATTTTCTTGCATTACCTGATATTAATGGTTCAGAAACATGTATAATTTTTTTTTTTGAATCTATCATTTCCAACATCCAGCATTTTTTGATACAAATTATATTTATACAGAATTATATCAAAATGAGAATTAATATTGTTAATTTAGATAAAGATAATTGGATTTTAACAAAATTCGCAAAAAAATTACATTATAATTTAAAGAGAACAGGCCATACCGTATTTACTGGCAAGAAAGCAAAAAAAGATGTTGATGTAAATCATTACATAATTTTTTTATTTCAAAAAGAAAATAAAGAGTCATATTTTTTAAATACTATTAATACTACTATGTTAACCCATGTAAATGATAATTTTAGATATAATAAAATTAAAAAAATTTCAAATTTTATGAATGCTGGAATAGCAATGTCCAAAGATCATGCAAATTTCATTAAATCTAAAGCTTTGGGTATTAAAAAAATTTTTTATATCCTTCCACCAAATGATAATGATTTAAAATTAAAAAAAATTAATTTGGGTCTATTTACAAACTTATACAGTGATGGAAGAAAAAACCAAAATTTTTTTATTGAATCAGTTAAAAAAATTTCACCAGAATTAATAAAACTATCAATTATAGGAAAAGGTTGGAAAGAGTCTGTTGTTGATCTTAAAAAAGCCGGTTACGAAATTAATTATCAACGATTTTTTTTTAGAGCAAGATACACATCAATCTTAAAAGATATTGATTATTTGATTTACTTGGGAAACGATGAAGGATCTATGAGTTTTTTAGATGCTCTGCAATTAGGAATTAAGACAATAATGATTCCTCAAGGATTTCAAAAAGATCTAGAAAAATTTATTACTTTCAAATTAGATAAAAATCTTAAGAATTTTCCTCTTATTCTTAAAAAAATTTCAGATGAAAAAAAAAAATTTCTTGAAATTAGAAAAAAGTTAAATTGGGAAAATTATACACAAGAGCATGTTAAGGTTTGGGAATCACTTATATAATTATTAAGATAGGATTTGTTGAATTAGTTTAATACTTTTTTTGTGGACAAATCTTTTATATAGCACGTATCTAGGTTCAGAATATATTTTATCAATCTCTGATGGAACATCTTTAAAAAGTTTTGCAAATTTTTTTTTTATAAAAAAGCAATTTGCTCCAGTATGAGAATTACAACAAATCAATTTATAATCGTAAGAAGATAGTAAATCATTTAAAGTAGTTAATGAGGAACCAAAATAATCATCTTCTTCCCACTTATGATGAGGATTATATTCTATTTTGAATTTTATTGGAGGAGGAAACTTGGCGTTATATTCAAGAATAAAAACACTAGGTTGAATCTTAGATTTTAGTAAAGCTTCTAATATATAAAAATCATTTCCATCTAAATCTATAGAAATTAAGTCAATGTTTTTTAACTTAAAATGAGAAAACCCTTCTAAAAAAGTTTCAACAATATTTTCAGCTGTTATCCATTTTTTAAGAAACAAAAACTTTTGATTTTTTGGGGGCTCGAAAGCTAACTTGTTTCCACCTACCCAAAAACCTTTCCAACCAAGTGATGATAAAAGCAATGTATTATTTTCAGTTCCATCCCCAACTCCGAGTTCTGCAAAAAATCCAGAGTTTATTTTTTTTATTCTTCTCAAAATTTCGAATGTAATTCCATCCTCATCTGATTGAGAAAAACATTTTCTTCCAAACGAATTTAAAGGATTTGGATGGGATTCTTGAATTTTTTTTGAAAAATTTTGGAGTAATAAATCATTTAATTCTTCAATGTTATTTTTTATTGAAAGAATACTGTTCTTTCTTTCCTTTTTTTTTAATTTATTTTTTTTAAGTCTATTAGTGAAGTTTTTAAATGAAGTCACTTTAAATATTAATTAAGTTTATATATTTATAATATATAATTTTTTTATACATTTAATTAAAAAATAAAAATATGCAATTAACAACATTCAAAGAATTTTATTTTCATATAATTTTTTTAATTTCTTTTTTGATATTAATTTCTGTTTATATTATTGAATTTTTTTTTGATCTACCTCCTTGCAAACTATGTATTTATCAGAGGATACCTTATTTTATTATGATATTTGCAAATTTACTTTTTATTAAATTTAAATTCCAAAAAAAGTTTGTGTTATGCAATACTATTTTATTTTCTCTAAGTGCTTTTATTTCATTATTTCATTCATTAGTTGAAAGAGGAATTGTTAACTATGAATTAGGTTGTACATCATCTAATCAAGAATTTTCAAATATTGAAGATCTTCGAGCTTTTCTAGAGCAGGTTCCAATAGTTAAATGCAATGAAATACTTTTTTCTGTTTATGGATTGTCATTTGCAAATATGAATTTTTTAATTTCTCTTTTTTTTGCTATAATAAGCGTATATTTATTTAAAAGTTATGGACGAAAAAAATAAAGATAAAATTCAAGAAATGATAAGGGTAAACCATGCTGGAGAATTTGGTGCACAGAAAATTTATAATGCACAAATAAAGCACTCAAAAAATAAAAGATTAAAAAAAAAACTTCAACATATTGCCGCTGAAGAATTAGTTCACTTAGATTATTTCGAAAAAGAAATGATCGCAAACAGAACAAGACCAACTTTAATGAGACCAATCTGGGATATTGGTGGTTCATTATTAGGTGCAATGACCTCATATATGGGGGAAAATTATGTACATGCATGTACTGAGGCTGTTGAAGAGGTAATAGTTGAACATTACAAACAACAAATTAAATACTTAGAGAAAAATAAGCTTAATAAAAAATTTAGAATGAAAATTAAAAAATTTTGTGATGATGAGGACAATCACAAAAAATATGCTGAATCCCATTTGATTGATTCAGATTTTAAGGTGAACTTGTTTAAAGAATTTACTAGAAACTTAACAAAGGTTGCAATTAAGATATCCAAGAAGATTTAGTCAGATTCTAGTTCCGAATCCCAGTAAAGAAAATCACTCCAACTTTTATGTAAAAAATTAGGAGGAAACATTCTACCAATTTGCTTTAATTCATAATTACTGGGTATAGATGGGTCTTTTTTTAATTTGACACCAATTTTTTTAAGAGACTTATTTCCCTTTTGAGTATTGCAAAATCTGCAAGAAGTTACCACGTTTTGCCATTGCGTTTTACCACCTTTGGATCTTGGAATTACATGGTCAAAGGTAAGCTCTTCAACTTTAAAATTAATATAACAATATTGACAAGTAAATTTGTCTCTCAAGAAAACATTAAATCTTGTAAAGGCTGCTTTTTCAGGAAGTGGAATGTAATCCTTAAGAGAAACTACACTTGGAAGTTTAAAAGAAACTGAAGGTGATCTAACAATTTGATTATATTCTGAAACTACATTCACTCTATTAAGAAATACAGCTTTAAGAGCATTTTTCCAAGACCAGGTTGAAAGAGGATAATAACTTAAGGGTTGGTAGTCAGCATTAAGAACTAGAGCAGGACAACTATTTGGTTTTAAGCTTAACATAATATTTATAGGTAATTATATTGTCATTTTATGACTAATTTAAATACTAAATATTTTTTTTATAAATTTAAGACCATAATTTAAACCATCTTCATCAATTCCGTGACCTAAGTTTTTCTGAAGTTTGTGTTCTATGTCAAATCCAAGAGACTTTAATTTTTCAAAAGCTTTTATGGAAAAATTATAATTAATTACTTCATCATCCATTCCATGAAAAAGAGTAATAGGAAATTTTGATTTTATTTGATTATCAAAATCTTCATTTTCATATAGAAGACCGGAGTACCCAATAATGCCAGCACAAGGTTTTTCCCTCTTACATAAATGATTTAATGCCATCATCGTACCTTGAGAAAACCCAACAAAAATAATCTTCTCAGATGAAACAGAATAAAAATTAATAACTTCATCCACAAATTTATTAAGATATGGACCTGCCTTGAAAATTCCCTCACCTATTTTTTCAGGTGCAATTGATGTTAAATCAAACCATTGAAAAGATTCTTGACTCCATTCGGTCTTAAATGGCGCATTAGGCGAAATAAACAATGTGTTAGGCAACTGCTCTTTCCAATGATGACCAATACCAAGAAGATCATTTCCGTTTGCTCCATAACCATGCAAGAAGACAACAATATTTTGGACTTTTTTTTCATCAGGTAAAATTTTTTCAAATGAAAGTGCTTTAATCATAATTACATAAAATAGATTTAATTTCTCTCAAACCATTTTCAGGAAAATAACCATCTAACCTTCTAACAAAAAAATCAGCTATAGGGATAATACAATTTGGCTTGAGTTTTCTTTTATCTAATATTTCATGAAGATTTTCAATATCAATTGAAAAAAATTCTTCAACTTCACCATCTAAATTTTTTGGTTTTATATTTTTATCTAATTCTAGATCATAGACAAAAATGACTGCAGAATTGATCTTATAATTAGTTTGATGACAATATTGAATAGATTTACCTTTATCTAAATTTTTAAAATCTGAATTTTTTAATCCGGCTTCTTCAAAACCTTCTTTCTTAAGATTTTTTATTATAGAAATGCCACAAGGTTGTCCACCAGCAATAAAATTATCAATTAAACCAGGGAATTTAATAATTTTTTTTGACCTTTTTGCTAGATAAAATATAAAAGAATTTCCTTTTTTAATCCATCCATTGCAGTGAATTCCATATTGTGGAAAACCGAAAAGAGATAAACAACTTCTCTCAATTTTGAAAATTTTCATTTCGTCAAATTTTCTGTTATGGTTGAACGTTTTATTTGGTTCTAATGAATCAAAATTAAATATAGGACAAAATTCCGAAGATAAAGATTTTAGTTTGGTTATAATTAAACTTTTATTTTTTTTAAGAATTGTTTTTATTTCAACAAAGTCTATTTTTTTTTCTGAAACCCTTAATTTTAAATTTTCAACATTTACATAATGTACCCAACCAATTTTTTTTTCGTTATAAGTGATAGGTATAAATTCTTTGATATTGTAATCAAAAAGTTCCTTCAGCAGTGTTATTGTAATTTCTAAAGTTTTTTTTTACTCATAAGAATTTATAACTATTTCAACTATTTTTCCCATTATTTGCTCAATTTTAAAGTCTTTGGGAGTAAATACTGCTTTAACACCATTTGCTATTAGTTTTTTTTCATCTACGGGGGGAATTATTCCTCCAACTATAACAGGGACTTTACTAAAATCATTTTTTTTTAGTAAGTTCATAATATTGCTAACTAAATGAATGTGTGAACCAGAGAGAATAGATAACCCAATAATGTGAACCCCTTCTTCAATAGCTGCCGCAACTAATTGTTCTGGAGTTGATCTTATACCATCATAAACTACTTCAAAACCAGTATCTCTAGCTCTAACAGCTATTTGCTCAGCTCCATTAGAATGACCATCTAATCCGGGTTTTCCAACAAGCATTTTAGGCCTACGCTTTAGACTTTTAGTTATTTTATTAATTTTATTTTGTAATATTTTATAGTTATCATCTTTATCTTTTATCGTTATGTGAGATGAAACAATCCCAGTTGGAGCTCTGTACTCACCATAAGTTTCTCTCATTACATTTGACCACTCACCTGTAGTGATTCCTTCGTGTGCACATCTTATAGATATTTCCATAATATTATGACCTATTTTTGCTTTCTCGGATAACTCTAAAAGTAGTTTTTTAACTTTTTTGTTGTTCCTTTTTTCTTTCCAAAGTTTAACATTTTGTATTTGCTTTTTTTCTGCATTCTCATCAACTTTCATAAATCCACCGTCAACAGAATTTACAAGAGGAGATTTTTCTCCTTCAATATGACAGTTAACTCCAACTACTTTTTGTGTCGAGGATTCAATATTTCTTTGTCTTATTGTTTGAGATTTTACAAGTTGACTTTTCATATAACCATTTTCTATAGCTTCGACTAGTCCTCCGAATTTATCAATGGTTTTAAGTTCTTTATAAGTTGATTCTTTGAGTCTTTTAACTTTATTTTTAATTACTTTAGATCCTTCAAAAACATCTTCAAATTCAAGTAAATCAGTTTCCAATGACATTATCTGCTGTAACCTTAAGCTCCATTGTTGATCCCATGGTCTAGGCAAACCAAGTGCTTCATTCCAAGCAGGTAGTTGAACAGCACGGGCTCTTGATTTTTTTGAAATAACAACTGGTAACATTTGTATTAGAATTCTGTAAACATTATTTTCTGGTTGAAGCTCAGTTAGACCTAATGAATTTACTTGCATACCATATCTAAACCTTCTGTATTTTTCGTCTTTAACTTTGAATCTTTTTTTACAGATTTCATCCCATAATTCTGTAAATGCTATCATTTTAGAAGTTTCTGTAATAAGTTTCATACCAGAATTTACAAAAAAACTAATTCTTCCAACAATTTTTTCAAACAATGAATTTTCAATATTGTTTGATTTGTGGAGATATTCTAGTATTCCAATTGCAGTTGCTAATGCAAATGATAATTCTTGTTCTGGAGTTGCTCCAGCCTCTTGAAGATGATAAGAGCAAATATTAATTGGATTCCATTTTGGAATCTCTTTAGTAGTGAATGTGATGATATCTGACGTTAATTTAAGACTAGGTTCTGGAGGAAAAATATAAGTACCTCTCGAAAGATACTCTTTTGTAATATCGTTTTGTGTAGTGCCAGATAAATTTTTTCTATTAACCCCTTGTTTTTCAGCTGTAGCAATATAGAGGGCTAACAACCATGCAGCTGGGGCATTAATGGTCATAGATGTATTCATTTTATCTAATGGAATTTTTTTAAACAATGTCAGCATATTTCCAATGTGACTTATAGGAACTCCAACTTTTCCAACCTCACCTTTTGATAAAATATGATCCGAATCATATCCAGTTTGAGTAGGCAAATCAAAAGCGACCGATAGACCGGTTTGGCCTTTCTTAAGATTTTCTCTGTACAAGCTGTTGGAAGCTTCAGCAGAAGAATGTCCTGCATATGTTCTGATTAACCACGGTTTATCTTTTAAAATTGTCATAGATTGAAAAATAGTACTTATTTACACCTTCAACAAGAAAATTATACTTTTTTTAAAATTAATGATATAAGTTTTGCTGTAAAGAATCACTAGGAATTTTGTATGGTAAAAAAAATTTATGAAATTGGTGAATTACCCAAATTAGGAGAAGTCCCAGAAGAAATGTATGCATGGGTAATTAGAGAAGATCGTTTAGGTGTCCCAGAAAAAGCAATGCAAATTGAGAAAATGCCAGTTCAAAAACCTGGTCAAGATGAAGTTTTAGTAATGGTTATGGCTGTAGGGATAAACTATAACAATGTTTGGGCTTCTCAAGGCATTCCAATATCAGTTATTGGAAAAGATACAGGATATCACATAGGTGGATCAGATGCATCTGGTATAGTTTGGTCTGTTGGGGATAATGTCAAAAGGTGGAAAGTTGGAGATGAAGTAATTATCCATTGTAATAGAGATGATGGCGATGATGAAGAGTGTAATGGTGGTGAGCCAATGTACTCCAAATCTCAAAGAATTTGGGGTTATGAAACAAATGATGGATCATTTGCTCAATTTACCACAGTACAATCAAGACAATTATTAAAAAAACCTAAACATCTTTCATGGGAAGAAAGTGGTTGTTACACCTTAACCTTAGCTACAGCTTTTAGAATGTTATTTGGCCATCCACCTCATGCTTTAAAACCTGGGATGAATGTTTTAGTTTGGGGAGCTTCTGGAGGAATTGGAAGCATGGCTGTCCAGATTTGTAAGGCAGTTGGTGCTAATGCTATAGGTATTATTTCAGATGATGAAAAAATATCTTTTGTAAAAAAACTTGGGGCAGTTGGAGTATTAAATAGAAGAAATTATGAATGTTTCGGTCAATTGCCAGATGTAAAAAATCAAGAAGAGTATTCTGATTTCATAAAAAAATGCAGAGTTCTTGGAAAAGATATTTGGGATATCACAGGAAAAAAAGATGTTGATATAGTTTTTGAACATCCAGGCGAATCAACTTTTCCAGTATCCTGTTATTTGGTTAAAACTGGAGGAATGGTTGTCATTTGCGCTGGTACATCTGGTTATAATTTAACTATGGATGCTAGATACGTTTGGATGAGGCAAAAAAGAATACAAGGAAGTCATTTTGCAAATTTGTATCAAGCTAATCAAGCCAATGATATGATGATAAATAAATTAATAAACCCTTTGATGTCCGAATGTTTTGAATGGAGTAAGATTCCAGCTGCACATACGAAAATGATGAACAATGAACATTTACCTGGAAATATGGCAGCATTAGTTCAAGCGAAAAAAACTGGAATGAAAACTCTTAATGATGTAGAATAATTATATACTTGAATTAGGAAAAAAATTTATTAGATATAATGAGCTATGGANACCTCTCTTAATATTGCACCTGAAATTGAAAATTCTAATTTCGATGATGAGAAACTCATTTACGAATTGTCCTCGATATCAAAGAATTTAGAAGCTATTTCAACTAAAACTAAACATTTTTTAAGAAATTCTGTAACTAAAGATGATAATTTAGATAATTCTTTATTAGAGAAATATCAATTTCAATCTCATGGTTTAGCTTGGTTTGAAACGTATGTAATAAGTCTTAGAGAAACATTAAATTGGTACAAATCATTATGTGAAAAGAATAAACAAACTGATGTTGATAAAAACATTTTACATTTCGCTTTTTCCGAATATTTAACCCAGTTAAGGTATGGGGTTATGATGAGTCAAAGTGAGATTATTAGGCCAGATTTTCTTGGCCTTGATAAAGCTGATTTTGCTTTCTTGGACAATTCTAATACAGANAAGTTAATAAATTGTGGCTTAGCTGATAGTGTTAAGATTAAGATAGTTGATTCTTTAGATAAGGGGTTATTCCCAAGTCTCGGACTTAATGACGATACACTCGAAATGATTCAAGATCAATTTAAAAAGTTTACAGACGAAGAGATAATTCCTGAAGCCAATGAATGGCACCTTAAGGATGCTTTGATTCCAGACGAAGTCTTAAAAAAAATGGCTGATTTAGGTGTGTTTAGTATTGCTATTCCAGAAAATTATGGTGGACTGGGAATGGGTAAAGTTGCAATGTGTGTTGTTACTGAAGAACTCTCCAGGGGATTTTTGGCTGCAGGTTCTTTGGGTACAAGAGCAGAAATCGCTGGTGAATTAATTAGACTAGGTGGAACTGAAGAACAGAAGAAAAAATATCTTCCATCAATTGCAGATGGCTCACTCCTTACAACCGCAGTATTTACAGAACCTAATACAGGTTCGGATCTTGGTAGTTTATCTACAAGAGGACAATTGGANGGTGATCATTATGTAATTACTGGAAATAAAACATGGATTACACACGGGGCTAGATCAGACTTAATGACTGTTTTGGCTAGAACTGATTTATCTCAAAAAGGTTACAAAGGTTTAAGTATGTTTTTGGTTGAAAAGCCAAGAGGTACTTGTGAACACCCTTTTCNTATGGAAGGTATGTCTGGAAGTGAGATTGAAGTACTAGGATATAGAGGTATGAAGGAATATGAAATTGCTTTAGATGGTATAAAGGTTAGTAAAGAAAATCTTCTTGGCGAACAAGAAGGCAAAGGTTTTAAACAGCTTATGGAAACTTTTGAATCAGCTAGAATTCAAACAGCTGCCAGAGCAGTTGGTGTTGCTCAAAGTGCTTTAGAGCTTGGATTGCAATATGCAAAGGATAGAAGTCAGTTTGGAAAGCAAATTATTAAATTTCCGAGGATTGCAATGAAACTTGCTTGGATGGCAATGGAAACAACGGTTGCAAGACAAATCACATTGTTTTCCGCAAGAGAAAAAGATAATGATGTTAGGTGTGACATAGAAGCTGGTATGGCAAAATTATTAGCTGCACGTGTAGCTTGGAGTAATGCAGATAGTGCGCTTCAAATTCATGGTGGTAATGGATACGCACTAGAGTATCCAATTAGCAGAGTATTATGCGATTCTAGAATTTTAAATATTTTTGAAGGTGCCGCTGAGATACAGGCCCAAATCGTAGTCAAAGGATTACTCGGTAGATAAATGGTTACTCTTTTAAATTTCATCATTGGTTTTCTTCTTATTGCAACCTTCCTAATACTTATTACAGGTTTGATTCACGGTGCTAAGCATGGTCAAGAAGAAAATAATAAGATTAATTTCTTTATGAAATATAGAGTGATTGCTCAGTTTGTTAGCATATTATTTCTTTGTGTCGCAATTTATTTTAAATCACAGCTTTAAAAATTGAATTTTGGTTAAACTTGATAAAATCTATACTAGGGGTGGAGATAAGGGCCTAACTAGCTTGGGTAATGGCGAAAGGGTAAAAAAAAATAGCAGACGAATTTTAGCCTATGGCCAAGTGGATGAGCTTAATTCTTCTATTGGTATTGCTTCTTGTTTTTGCTCAGAAAATTTGAAGAAAATTTTAAATGAAATACAAAACGATTTATTTGACATAGGAGCTGATTTGTGTGTACCAAACAAAAGCAAAGGAATAACTTTCAATGCTATTAGAGTTTCTTTCATAGAAGAAGAGCTAGATAAACTTAATGAAAAATTAGATAAATTAGGATCATTTGTTTTGCCTGGTGGGAGTAAAGCATCTGCGTTTCTTCATTTAGCAAGGACCATTACTAGAAGAACGGAAAGAGATCTTTTCAGCCTAAATGAAGAAACAGAAATAAACGAAGAGATCCTCAAATATATTAACAGGTTGTCAGATTTTCTTTTTGTAGCTGCTAGGTTTGAGAATAAAGGAGATGGTGATATACTTTGGGTCCCAAATAAAAATCAAAATAAGGAATAATTTTTAATGAAAGCATTAGTTTGTGTAAAAAGAGTTATTGACTATAACGTTAAAATAAGAGTCAAAAATGATAAATCTGGCGTTGAAACTGATAATGTTAAAATGTCAATGAACCCTTTTGATGAAATAGCAGTAGAAGAAGCTGTTAGAATGAAAGAAAAGGGCCTTATTTCTGAGATCGTAATTTGTTCAATTGGTTCTGAAAATAGCCAAGAAACTATTAGAACCGGTTTGGCTATGGGTGGAGATAGAGGTATTTTAATCAAATCTAATATTAGTGATATGGATCCATTAATTATCGCTAAAGTAATTAAATCAATTTGCGATAAAGAAAAGCCTGAAATTATAATTTTGGGAAAACAAGCAATAGATGATGATTCCAACCAAACAGGGCAAATACTTGCTACTCTTTTGGATTATCCACAGGCTACATTTGCATCAAAAATTGAGAAAAAAGAAGATGAATCATTAAATGTAACCCGCGAAATCGATGGTGGACTTGAAACGATATCAGTTAAAATTCCATGTGTTATTACTACCGATTTGAGGCTCAATGAACCAAGGTACGCCTCATTACCAAATATTATGAAAGCAAAACAAAAAAAAATTGATACACTGGATGTAAAGGACTTAGGTGTAGATACAAATAAAAGGCTTGAGATAATTGAAGTTAATGAGCCTGAACCTAGAAAACCAGGGATTCTCGTCCCTGATATTGAAACATTAATTGATAAACTTAAAAAGGAGGCAAAGGTAATATGAAAGTCTTGGTAATAGTAGAACATAATAATAAAGACCTTAAACCCTTAACATTGAACACAATTTCAGCAGCTAAAAAGGTATCAGACGATATAGACACTTTAATTATTGGAAGTAAAGTTGATGCGGTGGTAAAAGATCTAAGTAAAGCCGATTATGTAAAAAGAAATTTTGTAGTTGATGAGGATTTATATGAAAATCAAATAGCAGAAAATTTCGCAAAGTGTGCAAAGTCTTTTCTGGAAAAAAATGTATATACACATATCATGGCGCCATCAAGTACATTTGGTAAGAATTTAATGCCTAAAATTGCTACATATTTAGATGTTCAACAAATTTCTGATATTACAAAAGTAATAGATGGTGAAACATTTGAACGTCCAATCTACGCAGGTAATGCAATAGCTAAAGTAAAATCTAATGATAAGATCAAAGTGATTACAGTAAGATCTACATGTTTTGAACAATGCAATATGGCATCTAATTCGGAAGTTATAAAAACTGAATGTCAAATAGACAAAAGTTCTAATGTAAANTTTGTAGAATATGAATTGTCTAAGTCAGATAGGCCNGAGTTGACTGCTGCTAAAATAATAATTTCAGGAGGAAGAGGAATGCAGAATGGTGAAAACTTTAAACTTCTTGAAGGTATTGCAGACAAATTAGGAGCAGCCATGGGAGCTAGTCGTGCTGCAGTAGATGCTGGATTTGTTCCCAATGATTGGCAAGTAGGACAAACTGGAAAGATAGTTGCACCTGATTTGTATATAGCTGTAGGAATTTCTGGAGCTATTCAACATATTGCAGGGATCAAGGACTCAAAATTTATCGCTTCCATTAACAAAGATGAAGAAGCACCAATTTTTAAATTTTCTGATTATGGTCTAGTTGCTGATTTATTTGAAGCCTTACCTAAACTAGAAGAAAAAATTTAGAGTATATACACATAAGCTTAATAAAATCACAAATTAATGTATATATATATATTAAAGATTTTTTACCAGTTTTTCGATTACTTTAATATTTTTAGTATCTAACCAATCGATTAATCCGTCAATTCTAGAAATTTCATTTATATTTTGATCAAAAATAATGGTTGTAGGAAGAATTTTAACACCCAATTGTTCAGAAAGCTGCATTTGACTGTCTTTATATATTTTCATTTTCTTAAACTTGTATTTTTTTAAAAACTTTGGAATAACAGCATCAACATTTAAGTCCATTGTAACAAAGATTAAATTTATATTGTCATGATATTTTTGCTTAATCTCTAATAATTGTGGAATTTCTTTTATACAAGGTGGGCACCATGTAGCCCAAAAATTCATAATTGTTATTTCTTTTTTGGAAACCTTTAATTCTTCTTTTTTATCATTTAAATTAAGTAAAAAAATGTCTTGATATTTTTTAGATTTTTCATGTAATAATAGTTGATTGTTATCATTAGAATAAGATAGATTTGAAAAGAAACAAAAAAATAAAATGATCAAATTTCTGCTAAACATAATAATAAAATAATACAATAAATGAAAAAAACAACAAATCCGTTATGGGGAGGTAGGTTTGAGAAGGAAAATTCTACATTATTGTCAAAAATTAATAATTCAATTTCATTCGACTATGAGCTAGGTTTTCATGATATTAAATTAAATAAAGTATACGCTCATGCTCTAAAAAAGGCGAACCTATTGACAAATTCAGAAAATCAGAAAATTCAAAAAGCTTTAAATCAGATTGAAAAAAAACTGATAAAAAATGATTTAAAATTTAAAGAAGAGTATGAAGATATTCACATGAATATAGAAATGTTGTTAAAAGAAAAAGTAGGTGACTTAGCAGGAAAGATTCATACAGGAAAATCAAGAAATGATCAGGTAGTTACTGATTTCAAAATGTGGATAAGAGATAAGAGTACAACTCTATTAAAAAAAATTTTAGAAATTCAAAAATTAATTGTTAGAAAGGCTGAAGAACAAATTGATACTATCATGCCAGGATTTACACATTCTCAAAATGCACAGCCTATTTCATTTTCTCACTATTTAATGTGTGTTTTTGAGATGTTGGAAAGAGATAAAAAAAGATTTCATAATTTGATTAAATCTAATAATGAATGTCCGCTTGGTTCAGGAGCTTTAGCTGGAACTAATTTTTATTCAATTGATAGAAACTTTATAGCAAAAGAGTTGGGTTTTGAAAAACCAACAGAAAACTCTCTAGATAGCGTATCAGATAGAGATTTTGTAATAGAATTTGCTTCAAATATTTCATTTGTTGCCTTGCATCTTTCAAGAATTGCTGAAGATCTGATCATCTGGTCTGGAATTCAATTTGATTTTGTAAAATTTTCAGATGCATTATGTACGGGTTCTTCTATAATGCCACAAAAAAAAAATCCTGATGCTGCAGAGCTTGTTCGCTCAAAATCAGGTAGAATATTTGGATCATTGGTAAATATTTTAACCATATTGAAAGGNTTGCCATTAGGGTATAGTAAAGACCTTCAAGAGGATAAAGAGCCAATTTTTGATTCTTACAGCACAATTAAATTGGTTTTAGATGTGATTAACGAGGTTTTTATATCAATAAAAATTAATAAAAAATCAATGATGAAGTCATCTAAAGAAGGATACACAACCGCTACAGATTTAGCAGATTGGATGGTTAAAAACTTAAATATTACTTTTAGAGAAGCGCATATAAAAACAGGTAAAATAGTGTTGATGGCAGAAAAAGGTAAAAAAAAAATTTATGAATTACCTTTAGATGTGCTCCAATCTATTGAACCTAGAATTAAAAAAGAAGTTTTTGAATCTCTTACATCAGAGAAATCTATAGAAGAAAAAAAATCTTATGGAGGAACGAGTAAAAAACAAATTTTAAATGCAATTAAAAGAGCAAAGAAAAAATTAAAAAATGAAAATTTGTTTTTTTAAAATACTATTGTTACTTTTACTATCAATTTCTGTTGTTGGATGCGGAAAAAAGTCAAATTTAATGAAATATCCAGATAGTGAATATTCAAAAGAATGATAAATAAAATATCTGAACTACCAAAAATTTTAAATTATAAAGGAAATGAACTTTTCATAAATAATTTTTCTTGTAAAAAAATTGCAAGGGAATTTGGAACACCAATATTTTGTTATTCAATAAGCCAAGTAGAGAAAAATTTTATAGAATTAAAAAATTCATTTAAAGGAATTTCACCACTTATTTGTTATGCAGTTAAAGCAAACTTTAATAAAAATATAATTAAATTATTAGCTAAGAATGGGGCTGGGGCAGATGTGGTTTCATTAGGAGAACTGAAGCATTGTTTGGAAAATGGAATGGATTCNAATAAGATTGTTTTCTCTGGAGTTGGTAAAACAAATGAAGAATTGGAATATGCTATCAGAAAAAATATCAAACAAATTAATATAGAAAGTGAAGAAGAATTGGATGATATTATAAAAATTTGCAAAGTTAATAAATTAAAAAAAAAAGTAAAAATATCAATAAGAGTAAACCCAGATGTAGATGCAGAGACGCATGAAAAAATTTCAANTGGGAGGTCAGAAGATAAATTTGGTGTTCCAATTAAAAAAGTTCGTAGCATTTTTGAGAAATATAAAAATGAAAAAAAAATTGAATTTGTAGGTATCTCGATTCACATAGGCTCACAAATTCAAAAAATTGGTCCATTCAAAAAAGCTTTTGTTAAAGTAAGAAAAGAAATTATCTCACTAATTGATTCTGGACATAAAATATCAACAGTAGATTTAGGTGGTGGAATAGGAATAGATTATGGTGAGGATAAAATTTTTCAAATCAAAGAATATTCTGATCTGATTGAAAGATTGTTTTTTGACTTAAAAATAGAGGTCATACTTGAACCAGGGAGATATCTAGTAGGATCAGCAGGAGTGATTATTAGTAAAATTATTAGAATTAAAAAAGGAGAAAATAAAAATTTTTTAATTATTGATTGTGGAATGAATAATTTAATTAGACCATCTTTATATAATTCCATTCATAGAATTATTCCTAGTAAAAAATTAGTAAAAGGTGGAATTGAGAAATTTGATATAGTTGGACCAATTTGTGAAACTAGTGATATTTTTGTGAAAGACTTAAAATTACCAAAAAAAATTAAAAAAAACGACTTACTAATTATATGTTCTACTGGGGCATATGGATCATGTATGTCATCTAATTATAATTTAAGAGGTGAAGCAAAAGAAGTTTTTGTAAAAAAAAATAAAGTGGTAACAAATATTTAAAAATTTAATGAAAGAAATTATCAATATAAGCCAAGTTTCATTAGGTTATAAAGAAAAAGAACTTTTAAAGGTAAATTTTAAAATTTATAAAGGTGATTTTTGTATTATTAAAGGAAATAATGCTACTGGAAAGTCTTTATTATTGAAACTTTTATATATGAAAATTCTTCCTAGAAAAGGCAACATATATTTATTTGGTAAAAAAATAGATGAGAAAAGTAAGAATCAAATTCTTGATTATAGAAAAAATATCGGAGTTATCTTACATGACGATACGTTGATTCCTTTTTTTACTGTATATCAAAATATTGAGCTTTCTAGTGAAATACAGAATTCTAAAAAAGACTTTCTTAAAAGAATTAGCGAAATTTTAAACTGGCTAGATTTAACTAAAATTAAGAATTCGTATATAAATCAATTATCAAGTGGTGAAAGGCAGAAAGTTTCAATAGCAAGGGCTTTAATAAATAATCCGAGTATCATAATTGCAGATCAACCTGAATCATATTTAGATCAAGAGACATCTAAAAAACTATTTTTTTTATTTAAGTCAATCAACAAACTTGGGACAACTATTATTTTATCCACTAACAAACCTTTTAATAAAGAAGAAAATTGTAGGATAATTGAATTAGAATAAAAATGAAAAAAATAATAAATATAAATTTTAATCAAGTTTTAAAAAAAATATTTTTTAATGAGGATGAAAAATTCTTTCATGCATTATCTTTTATCATAATAAGCTTAATAGCAATTCATGTAAGTCTTTATTTTAACTTTTATAAATTCTCAAGTAGTTGGATGGAAAACGAATCAAAGAAAATAACCTACATTATAAGTCCAAAAGAAAATGAAAAAACAATTCCATTATCAATTAATGAAAATATAGTTAATCTTATTACTGAAAATAGTTTAATAGAAAAATATAGAATTTTAGACAAACAAACAATTAAAGATAGATTAGGCTTAGAAAACCTTAATGAATTTTCTGGCATTGGAATGCCTTTAATTTTTCAAATAGAATTTAGTAGTGAAAATGATTTACTAGTTTTGCCAGGTCTTGAGGAAATAGTTGAGGATAGAATTTTTGAAGAATATCAACATAAGGATGAAATTTATGAAGTTTCTATAATTATAAACAGGATAAAATTTTTTATATTTTTTATGCTTGTATTAGTTAGTATTTTATTTGCTTTTCTAATTTTAACAGTTACTAAAGCTACATTAGTTGCAAACTTAAAATTTCTTGAAATGCTTCAAATAATTGGTGCCAAAAGCTTTGATATGGCTAGGAGTATTTCTTACGAAGTAATTAAAAAAATTATACCTGGAGCAATTTTAAGCATTATTTTTGTTTTTGTTATTTCTACAATTATTTTAAAAATTTTTGGATCTAGTTTACATTTTTCAGATTACTCACCTGTAATTGATACTAATTTAAAAAATTTTTTCTTATTAATTTCTTTTCTTATAATATTTTTAGTTTTATTGTTAATTTATTTAACAGCTTATCTATTTTATTTTTTTGAAAAAAGGTTTTTTGATAAAATTTAAAAAAATCCTACTATTTTTTTTTCTTGCACTTTTAGCAAGCCTGATATGGTGGAATATTTTTCTATTCGATACTTTTCCTAAGAGGTATTATTTAAAAGAAGAATATAAATCATCATCTGGGGTTGGTATTGTTGTACTAACGGGTGGAAAAGGTAGAATAGAGAAGGGAATAGAACTTTTACAAAATGGATATGGTGAAAAATTATTTATTTCGAGTGTTTTATCTAAAACTGATATCAAAACTAAGCTTGATAAAAATAGTAATGGAAATTATTTATTTGAATGTTGTATTAGTTTCGATAATACTGCCAAAAATACGAATGAAAATGTGTTTGAAGTAGAACGTTGGCTTGAAAAAAATAAAGAAGTTAACAAATTAATTCTGGTAAGTTCATATTACCATCTTCCAAGAGCATTTATTGTAGTAAAAAATAGATTACCAGAATTTGAAATTATAATGGTACCAGCAATTAATCATATAGATTTTAGCTCTGATCCTACATTTCATATCAAGTTAATCTTTTTTGAGTATTTTAAAGTCTTGTACACACTTATAATTAATTTATGAGAATATTAAGAAGCTTTTTATTTTATATTATTTTTTATACTGGAACTTTTCTATATTTTTCTTTCTTTTCTCCTGTAAAATTTTTTACTACAAAATTTACAATTTTTCTTGGAAGATTCTGGAGTAAATGCACAATTTATTTATCAAAGTTAATTCTCGGAATTAATTTTAGTATTACAGGAGTAAATAATATTCCTAAAGATAAACCATTCCTTCTGGTTAGTAATCATCAGTCAGCTTGGGAAACTTTTTTTTTTGCATATTATTTTAATTGCCCGGTTTTTATTCTAAAAAAGGAATTAAAAAGAGTTCCAATTTTTTCTTTATATTTTAAAAAAATTGGATTTATTTTTATTGATAGAGACAAAAAAACCCATTCTTTAAAACATGTAATTAAATCAATTTCTAATCAAAAAAGATTAGGTAAAAAAATTTTTGTGATTTTTCCAGAAGGTACAAGAGTTGAACCCAATGAAAATAAGAAAATTAATTTAGGTTTTTTTGCAATACATAAAGTTTTAAATCTTCCAATTTTACCACTTAGACATAATTCAGGTTTTTTTTGGAGAAATAAAAAATTTAGAAAGGATAAAGGTTTGATAAATGTTGAAATTTTTCCAGTAATTAAAAAGTTAAAAAACAAAGAAGTAGCTAAAAAAAAGATTGATAAAATATTTAAAAAATAATGATTATAGTTTCTTTTCAACTTGAATGATTTCTTTCCTAATTTTTTTCGTCCTTTTTAAAAGACTGATAATTTTTTGTTCATCAGTCTTAACAATAAGATTTCTTAATTTGTTAAGATCATCATTGAAGCTTGCTAGTGTTTTTAAAAGATATTTTTTATTCTTTAAAAAGATATCAGACCACATTTTTGGATCCGAAGAACCAATTCTTGTAAAATCTCTAAAACCACCAGCAGAAAAATTTAAAAGATCTTTCTTTTTTTTTACACTCATATTAAAAGCTGTACCAACTATTGTAAACGCAATTAAATGTGGTAGGTGAGATGTAACTGACATAATTTTATCATGTTCTTCAGCTGTCATTATTGATATTTTCATGCCTATTCCTTTCCATAAATTTTCTATAATTTTTACTTCAGGATCTTTTTTATTTTTTGGTGTTAAAATACACCACTTATTTTTAAATAATTCAGAATCTGCATTTATAGCACCAGAATATTCTGTTCCAGCTATTGGATGCCCAGGAACAATTTTACATTTTTTTTTTATAAGGTTTAAAGTGGATTTTAGAAAAATATTTTTTACTGAACCAACATCAGTTATAATTGTTTCTTTATTCGCAAATGGAATGACTTTAAGTATTATTTTATTAATTTGACTTACCGGCGTACATATAAAAATAATATTACTATTAGAAATAGTTTCTCCAATTTTATTTGAGGCAAGATCTATGGAGCCATTTTTTAGAGCATTTTTAAGATTAGAAGAAGAATGATCAATTCCAACTATTTTAGTAACCATATTTTTTTTTTTTAGTACAAGTCCTAAAGAGGAACCAATTAAGCCGGGTCCAATAATGGATATTTTTTCAATTTTATCAGGCATAGTATTAATACTTCTTTACTTGGGCTCTTAAATTTTTAATAAAAAAATTGAGTTCTTCATTGGTGCCAATTGATACACGAAAGTAATCCTTAAGACCATAATTATTTAATTCTCTAACAATAATTCTTTTCTTTTGGAGACCCTCGATTATTTTATTTTTATCAAACTTTCTTTTATCTACTTTGACCAATACAAAATTTGTATAAGTTTCAAATGCTTGTAATCCAATTTCATTAATAATTTTTGGTAATTTTTTTTGCCATTTAAGATTATGTTCTATAGATTTTTTTAAAAATTTTTTATCACGTAATATTATACTACCCATTTTTTGTGCAATTGAGTTGACATTAAAAGGTCCTCTTACTTTTTCTAAGAGATCAATTATTTCTTTGTTAGAATACGCCCAACCTAATCTTAATCCAGCAAGTGCGAAAATCTTTGAGAATGTTCTCGTAATTATTAAATTAGGAAATTTCCTTATTAGGTCTAAACCATCAGTGTAATTTTTATCAACAATAAATTCTGCATAAGCACCATCTAAGACGAGAATTATATTTTTTGGAATCTTATTTATAAAATTTTCAAGTTCATTTCTAAATATAATGGATCCGGTAGGATTGTTTGGATTTGCCAAGAAAATTAAATTTGTTTTATTTGAAATTTTTTTTAAAATATTATCACAACTAATTGAAATACCATTTGATTTGGCTATTACAACCTCTGCCCCTGCTGCTCTTGCAATTATAGGATAATATATAAATCCAAATTCGTTGCATATTACCTCTCCTTTTTCTCTTGCAAATGTTTGACAAATAACAGATAAAATATCATCAGATCCGTTTCCACAAATAATTTGTCTAGGATTTAATTTAAACACTTCTGAGATAGTTTTTTTTAATAATCTAGAATCTCCATCTGGATAAAGATTACTTTTTTCTAGCACGATTTTTAGTTTTGAAAATAAAGATTTAGGTAATTTAAAAGGTGATTCATTAGATGATAACTTAATAATTTTATTATTTCCCAAGATTTTTGATTCGCCGGGGATATATTTTGTAATCTTGTTAATGGAAGGTTTTACAATATTTTGAATTATTTGTTTCTTCATTGTATATGATATTAGCAAATAAATTTATTTTGACTACTTTCTCAACATAGTTATGATGCGTCTTAAGTCAATCATATTAAAAAAATTATGAAAAATTTTGAAAGTAAAAAAATAGTTCTTAAAGAATCAATAAAACTTGACTCGGGAAAACTTTTACAAAAATGTGAATTGGCATATATGACCTATGGTAAATTAAACAAAAAAAAATCCAATGCAATATTAGTTTGCCATGCATTAACAGGAGATCAATATTGTTCTGGAAAAAACCCTATAACGAAAAGAGATGGTTGGTGGAATATTTTAATCGGTCCTGGAAAAGTTATAGATACAAACGTCTTTTATGTTATTTGTACTAATGTTTTAGGAGGATGTATGGGAAGCTCTGGACCATCATCACTAAATCCCAAAACAAAAACCCCATATGGCCTTTCTTTTCCCGTAATTACTATTGGTGATATGGTAAGAGCTCAGGAAAAATTAATTAGAGTTTTATGAATTAAAAAACTATTTGCTGTTGTTGGGGGGTCAATGGGGGGTATGCAAACATTAGAATGGGGTGCTAAGTTTAGTAACAGAGTAAATGCAATCATCCCAATAGCAACTTCTTATCGTCATTCTGCACAAAATATAGCATTTCATGAAATAGGTAGACAAGCAATTATGGCTGACCCTAATTGGTTTAAAGGAAATTACTATAAAAAAAACAATTACCCCAAAAGAGGCTTAGCTGTTGCTAGAATGATTGCCCACATAACTTATCTTTCAGAGTCAGCATTGCAAAGAAAGTTTGGAAGAAATCTTCAAGATAAAAAACTTCTTTCATTTAATTTCAATACCGAGTTTCAGATTGAAAGTTATCTAAAACACCAAGGAATATCTTTTGTAGAAAGGTTTGATGCTAACAGTTATTTATATATAACCAAAGCAATGGATTATTTTGATTTGTCTATCAATAAAGGGGGACTTGCAAAGATTTTTAGTAATAGCAATATCAAATTTTGTTTTTTTTCTTTTACATCAGATTGGCTTTTTCCAACTTCAGAGACAAAAACAATTATTAGATCCTTAAATAGTTCTAGTGCAATGGTAAGTTTTGTAGAAATTAAAACTGATAAAGGACATGATGCATTTTTACTCAAAGAACCTGAGTTTCATTCAATTTTAAAAGGTTTTTTAGATGGACAAATAAAAATTATGAAATTATGAAACTATGAAGAATAATTTAAGAAATGATTTATCTGTTATAGCTAAGCTTATTCAAAAAGAAGAGAAAGTTTTAGATGTTGGATGTGGCGATGGTAAACTACTTGATTTTTTATCAAAGACTAAAAATGTTAATTGCAGAGGAATTGAACTAAAACAAAATGGTGTTAATCAGTGTGTAAAGAAAGGTTTGTCTGTTATTCAAGGAGATGCAAATTTTGATTTAAGTGATTATCCATCTAATACCTTTTCAACTGTAATTCTTAGTCAAACTATTCAAGCCATGATATATCCTGACAAGGTTATACACAATTTAATAAGAATAGGAAAAAGAGCTATAATATCCTTCCCAAATTTTGGATTTTGGAAAGTTAGGAAAGATTTTTTATTTAACGGTCTAATGCCAAAAAATAAAATCCTTCCTTTTGAATGGTTTGATACACCAAATATTCACCTTTGTTCCTGTAATGACTTTATTAATTTTTGTAAAAATAAAAAAATAAATATAAACAATTTCATTCTTTTAAATGAGAATGGTTTTGAAATGAAAAGTAATTTTTTAAAAAATTTATTGGCCTATCAAGTTGTATTTTGCATTTCCAAGAAAAATTAAAAAC